>RHAS01000073.1 GCA_010028615.1 Actinomycetota bacterium | reverse complement strand
GAGAGAAAAGTTTTGGAAGATGTGAATCTGGCTTTTCCAGCTAAGCAGGTCACTGCTCTGATTGGTCCAAGCGGTTGCGGCAAATCAACATTTCTGCGCACCCTAAACCGGATGCACGAGCTTATTCCAGGTGCAGGGCTTGCCGGTTCTATCTATTTGGATGGTAAGGATATTTACAGCGATGAAGTAGATGCGGTGTCGGTTCGAATCAAGGTGGGCATGGTATTCCAGAAGCCAAATCCTTTCCCGACCATGTCCATCCAAGAAAATGTCCTCAGTGGCTTGAAACTTAGTGGCCGAAAGATAGAAAATGCCGCGGAAATCGTTGAGACTTCCCTGCGTCGAGCCAGTATGTGGAATGAAGTAAAGGACCGCTTGAACGATCAGGCAACCTCGCTCTCCGGTGGGCAGCAGCAAAGACTATGTATCGCTAGATCTTTGGCAATGAACCCGGAGGTTCTACTCATGGATGAGCCTTGTTCTGCCCTAGACCCAGGTTCAACCAGGCGAATCGAGGAGACAATCTCTGAGCTAAAGGAAAGCATGTCCATCGTCATAGTTACACACAACATGCAACAGGCTCAGCGAGTTTCAGACCTGACGGCCTTCTTCCTAGCTGATGACAATACACCGGGCGGAGTGGTTGAATTTGGCGATACCCAGCAGGTTTTCCACGGCCCAATCGATGCTAGAACCAACGACTACGTGAACGGGCATTTTGGTTGACACCAAAAGTTAACCTTTATTTTGCCTGACCGAAAACTTAATATCCATCAGTGTTTGCAGACTCAAACCAAACTCAAAGAGTCGAGAACGACAAATCAAAATAAGGAGAAAAAAATGCGCAACAAGTTAGCCACCATCGCTGCAGCAGCCGCTGTTGTAGCAGGGCTATTAGTTTCAACACCTGCTTATGCAGCATCTATTTCAGCAAAAGGCTCATCTTTTGCCAACGGTATGCTCCAGGCTTGCACCGCGGCATACACAACCCACAGCGTTAGCTACACCTCAACTGGATCCGGAACTGGTAGAACAGAATTTGCCGCTGGAAACATTGACTTCGGTGCTTCTGACGTTCCTTACACTTCTGGTTTCCCAACCACTGGTAAGAATGCTCGCTACTTAACTATTCCACTATTTGGTGGTCCAGTAGCATTTGCCTACTCTGCAGTTGGTGTCAACGACGGCCTCAACCTTACTCCAGAAATTATTTCTGGAATCCTAAAGGGAACAATCACTCGCTGGGATGATGCAGCAATCAAGACTCTAAACCCGAAGCTAAAGCTTCCAAAGAAAACCATCAAGGTTGCTTACCGCGCTTCTGGTTCAGGTACAAACTCAAACTTAACGGAGTACCTAAGGCAAACTGTTGGTGGCTGGACCGCATCTAACAACATGGCAACTGGTGCCGGTGCTGGTGGAGTTGTTGGAACCTCATTCGCGACCTCACAGCTACTTGCTGGATACATCGAAGACAACTCGAACGCATTTGGTTACTTCGACCTATCTGACGCTATCAGTGCTGACGTTGCAATCGCGAAGCTAAGAAACGCAGCTGGTGCTTTTGTTGCTCCTAGCTCATCAGCAGCTGGAAGATTCCTAAGCGCACAGAGCATTCGCCCTGCATCTGAGGGTGACGCACTAGGTGGCACCCTGAACATGGACTTCACCAAGGTCGTTTCAGGTGCTTACCAGTTAACCATCCCGGTTTACGCTCTAGCTCCTCGCTACACCGGTTCGGAAAGAACCAGCACCGATGCAAGCAAGATTGCTGTTCGCGACTTCCTAAACTACGTAGTCAAGACCTGTGTGCCAGCTAAGGCAGCATCACTTGGTTACGTCCCAGTAGGTGGTGCAGTAAGAACTGCAGTTCTAAAGCAGATCGCGCTAGTCGGTTAATTAGTAGTACTCAAGTTGGTAGGTGGCGCTGTTCTAGCGCCACCTACTAACCTGTTAAGTTGAAGATGAGAGTGAGGTAGCACAGGGAAATGAAAACTAGGAAAAAAGTCTTAGCGGCATCGCTAGCTGTAGCCACTTCGCTAACTCTCACAGCATGTGACCCACCAATTCCACCCGAAATTCTTGCGTCACTTGCCGAGCAGTCATACACATGCATTGAAGGTGAGGCTTCCGTAGCTGGATCAGACTCTATGCAAGAAGTCTTAGCCGGCTGGGCAGATTACCTCACTTATTCCTGTGTAGATCCAGAGCCGGCCATGACCTTCAGTCCAGTGCCGCTAAATGATGAAACTGCCACCCTAGTTATTTCCGAACATTCACCAAGCTGCACCCCAACTCTTTCTGTCCCTCTAGCCGTCGATGCGGCGGTCTTGGTTTACCAGGAAAGTGAAGTTGGCTCACTTAACGTCTCACCTGATTCGCTTGCCGGAATCATTAATGGAACAGTGACCAACTGGAATCAGTTGGCCGAAGAAAACCCTGGTACTGAAATGCCAAATAGACCATTGCTCGTTCGCGCGGCTGTGGATGAAGCCGCTTTTAGTGCTATCGAGAAGTTCTTATCTTTTTCCAATAACACTGTTGGAACGGAAGTTTTTGAACCTAAGACTGCATCAACCCTGTCGGATTACGCCGTTTTCGCTGATGGCTATTGGGCTTCAAATCTGCAAGAGGGCGAGATGGCAATTATGCCAAATAGCTTCGCCATTCAACTTGGACTTTACCCTGCCAACATCTATCAGGGTTTGGATGCCGAGGGATTCCCGCTGGTGGCAACGCCTGACGTTTCTGGAATTGGCACGGCAGCCACTCAGTGGGTTCTGAGTGAGGAAACTTCAAGCATCACAGTCCAGCTGGATCCAAATAAAGCTCCTACACCGCCTGATGGATCTGAGACCGCTCCACCTTCCTACCAAGCTATTTACCCAATAGCACTCAGCCTTTGTAACTCCGAAAACCTAGCCAGAGCGATTTCAAGATTCATGCTCCGGTTGGATAATCAGGGTTCCTTAGCGGTTTCCAACTACTTCCCACTTCCCGAATTCGTTCGAATCGCAGCTCTTGTGAAAGTCAGTGAAGGTTTACCAATTCCTGACCCTGTCCTCGGCACCGAATAGCCAACTAGGCTAGACGCTATGAAAGATCAGCGTCGAGAATTTGGTTCTGGCAACCTTGTAGTCGCACTCTACGCAATCTTCGCGCTTTCTGCGACAGTTCGAGCCAGCTACCAGATTTTTCGTAAGTTTGAAGAAGCTCCACTTGCATACAGCCTCAGCCTCATTGCTGGGCTGGTTTATATCTTGGCCAGCATTTCTCTAGTTCGTCGTAACTTCGAATTAGCGAAGTGGACTATTTATTTTGAACTTACCGGCGTTATAGTTGTGGGCTTTCTGAGCATTGTTTTGCCGAGTATCTTTGCTCATCCTACGGTCTGGTCATACTTCGGAATTGGCTATGGGTTTATTCCGCTCCTTCTTCCTATATTTGGGTTATGGTGGCTTCGGAGAGCGAACAGATGATTCAACTTGAAACTCTGGCTAACTTGCCAGAAAAAATCCGTGGGACAGTAGTTACCATCGGGAAATTCGATGGTATTCATCTTGGACACCAGCAGTTATTAGCTGAGACACTAAAAGTCGCTAAATCTCTGGAACTTACCCCTTCCGTCATAACTTTTGATCGCCATCCCTCGGAAACCCTGCAAAGCGGTGAGGTCCCGCCGGCGCTAATTGGACCTAAACAAAAAGCAAGGCTTTTGGAAGCTGCTGGAATCGAACTTGTCCTTGCAGCTCCATTTGATGAGGCTTTTTCGCACCTTACTGCAAAAGAATTTGTTCAACAATATTTGGTCGAAGGACTAAAAGCCAAGACTGTAATTGTTGGTGAGGGCTTTCGTTTTGGTTCTGGTGGCTTGGGGGATGGAGCATTACTTGGTCAGCTCGGTCAAGAATTTGGCTTTGATGTAATTGAGATCCCAAATTTAGAAATCGATGGACGCAAAGTCTCTACAAGTTGGATTCGAGAGCTGTTGATGTCCGGGGATGTAGCAAAGGCTGCTAAATTACTCGGTCGGTTTCATGCAACGGTGGGTGAAGTGGAGCACGGACTCAAAATAGGTCGAGAAATTGGCTTTCCCACTGCCAACATGGCTCGAGATGCTGAGGGCTTACTGCCAAGAGATGCAGTATACGCAGGGTGGCTTCATGTCGATGGCAAGAAGTATATGTCCGCTCTTTCGGTTGGGATAAATGAGACTTTCACTGCTGTCCCGAGACTTTTGGAAGCACACATTATTGATGAGCGCGGACTGGATCTCTACGGCAAGGTGATCACCTGCGAATACGTAGAATTCATCAGGCCGGCAGCCAAATTCAGTGGAGTGGAGGACTTGGTAGCCGAGATAAACCGAGACCTCGATAAAATCAGGGCTCTGCTGGGCTAGCGGTAGCACAAGGTTTTCGGCTAGTATTGCCAAGTTGCCGTGAATCGGCCGCGGATCCAAGAGCTTTAGATAAAAGGTCTATTGCGCCGCGCAGCGAGCCTTGAAAGGAACAAAATGGCACTGGACGCTAAAAAGAAAACTGAAATTATCAACGCATACGCGACTAAGCCTGGAGACACTGGTTCCCCAGAGGTTCAGATTGCTGTATTGACTGAGCGCATCAAGGACCTTACTGAGCACCTTAAGGACCACAAGCACGACCACCACTCACGTCGTGGTTTGCTATTGCTCACAAGCACGACCACCACTCACGTCGTGGTTTGCTATTGCTCGTCGGTCAGCGTCGTCGCCTGCTAGGTTACCTACAGAACGTTGATATTGATCGATACCGTAGCCTGATTGAAAAGCTTGGTCTTCGTCGCTAATCAACTTGAAATTATTCGAAAGCCGTATAGCATTAGGCGGCTTTTGTACTCAAGTGTTTTAGGCTAGTAGTTAGAAAGAGAGGAAAACCTATGGACTTTATGGGAGCAATCCAAGCGGGATTTAAGAACTACGCAAACTTTAGGGGAGTTGCTAAGCGCTCAGAGTATTGGTACTTCGTACTATTCATGATTTTGAGTTCCTTAGTTTTATCTGTGATTGATACTTTCATCGGCTTTGAAGTAATCGGCTTAGCTTTTAGTTTGGTAACTCTAATTCCCAGCCTTTCTGTTCTAGTCAG
>RHAS01000072.1 GCA_010028615.1 Actinomycetota bacterium | reverse complement strand
TTTGAGCATCTGTAATAGCTCGGTGGTATTGATTAGGTTCCCGTTGTGACCAAGGGCCACTGTTCCTGATGCTGTTCTACCTAAAGTTGGTTGGGCATTACGCCAAGATGATGAACCGGTAGTGGAATAGCGATTGTGTCCAATAGCAATGTGTCCAACGAGAGCTTCAAGAGATGACTCAGAGAAAACTTGAGAAACTAGACCCATGTCCTTATAGACAAGGATTTTCTTGCCATCTGAGGTAGCGATACCGGCAGATTCTTGACCGCGGTGCTGCAAAGAGTAAAGTCCGAAAAAAGTAAGCTTGGCGACTTCTTCACCAGGTGCCCAGACTCCGAATACACCACATTGATCTTGCGGGCCTGATTCATCAGGCATCAGATTGTGATTCAGCAGTCCATCGCCACGAAGCATAAAACCTCTTAGGGTTGCAGGGGGCTGTAATAAGGGTTTATTACTGAATAAGTTTATTCAGATTTCAATGCCTTTGAGGCGTAATGGTAAAACCTCCTCGAGTGTTGCCCTGACTCCACTTGCACTGATCTCGTGCTCTGCCGAAGCCTCCGCCCAAGTCTTCTTTCCTATTGCAAGTTCAAACCAAACTTCGGGACTGATTTCCACCACGTTAGGGGGTGTCCCCCGAGTGTGCCTTGGTCCTTCGATGCACTGCGTAGCTCCTAATGGTGGAACCCTAACCTCGACGCTATTACCTGGAGCTACCTCGGCTAATTCCTCTAGGAGGTATCTGACCGCGGTAGTAAACTCAGGTGATTTTGAATCCCCAGATTCTAGATAGCTCTCAATCGCATCCAGTCCTGCTTCATGGGAGATGCGTCTTCGGGGCATGACTAAAGACTAACAAAGGACTTTCAACAGATATATTCCTCCCCCTTCAATAGTCAGCAGCGAGAGTCATACTGGTCAAGTGAAAGAGAACAAGCCCACTGCGATCGTTTACGTAGATGGGCTAAATCTTTACAAACGAGTACTTGAGCATTCACCTGAATATAAATGGTTGGATCTTTCCAAGATGGCGTCGCTGCTGTTGCCCACACACCAAATACTTTCAGTCCATTATTTCACTTCGAGAATTACTCCCCCGGTAACCGACCCCGATGCCGTAAATAGACAGGACTCTTACATCCGTGCTTTAAGTGCCCAGTGTCCAAACCTAAAAATCAAATTTGGGCGAATGGCTGCCCGTGATCGCCTTTTCCCAGCCGTGCCAATCCGACTAGACAAAAACGGTCGCGTGATGCTTACAAAAGTGCGCTTCGCAGAGGAAAAGGGATCGGATGTGGCTTTAGCTTCAAGAATGGTTTTGGATGCTGCGCAGGGCAAAGCTGACATGTATATTCTTGTGTCGACAGATGCTGATTTTGAACCCTTACTTCAAATGTTGCATTCGGAACTGAAAGTTCAAATTGGGCTCTTCTCGCCGTCACAACGTCCGTCTCGGTCACTAATCCATTCAAAGCATCAGTTAGTAAAAGTCATTAGGCCTTCCGTATTGAGAGATAGCCAAATGCCAAATCCGGTTACCGTATCTGGATCGTTAATCCATCGCCCAGATAAATGGTTAAAAACAGAACCCCCTAAGTAACTAGGGGGTTCGTGCCCCGAGCCCGCAAGCAAGGGGGGTGTGTAGTAAAAGAATAACACTAATCACTGACATTGACAGAGCCTGTCCTAAGATCTTCAAAATTGCATCAAGTTACACAAGATAAACTTGCCGTATGCAAATCTTGGTGCTCGGCTCAGGCGCTCGCGAGCACGCCATCATCAAGGCGCTAGTCAGGACTGGATCTGACCCAGCACACATCTTCTGCGCGCCAGGTAATGGCGGCATCGCCCAAGAAGTTAGCTGCATCAATCTAAACCCAAATGATCCACACCAGGTTGCAGATTGGGCACTCACCAATGAGATTGACCTAGTCATCATCGGGCCCGAGGCTCCGCTGGTTGCTGGTGTGAGCGATGCGCTGAGAGCAAAAAACATTGCAGTTTTTGGGCCCAGTCAAGAAGCTGCCAAACTTGAGGGCTCTAAATCATTTGCCAAAGAAGTAATGGCCGCTGCGGATGTCCCCACGGGGATGGCAAGAGAATGTTCAAACCTTACTGAGGTTGAGTCTGCTCTTGATCTATTTGGAGAACCTTATGTGGTCAAAGCCGACGGGCTAGCAGCCGGTAAAGGTGTGATCGTCACATCTGATAAGACTGCCGCACTAGCCCATGCCAAGACTTTCCTCGACCAAGGAATGGGGATCTTGGTTGAAGAGTATTTAGATGGCGATGAAGTTTCCCTGTTTTTCTTATCTGATGGCAAAACGGTTGTGCCATTAACTCCTGCTCAAGATTTCAAACGTGCCTATGACAATGATCAAGGGCCTAATACTGGTGGCATGGGGGCATACTCACCACTTCCCTGGCTGCCAGAAGGTTTCATTGAGGAAGTAACAGACAAGGTAGCTTTGCCGACAGTCAGGGAAATGTCTCGACTAGGAATACCTTTTATTGGCCTTCTCTACTGCGGACTTATCATCACCAAACGAGGTATTCGAGTTATTGAATTCAATGCAAGATTCGGAGACCCAGAAACACAAGTGGTTTTACGCAGATTACTAACCCCGCTTGCACCGCTGCTGCACAAATCTGCTACCGGTCAATTAGCAAGTGCTGATGACATTGAATTCAGTCCCGATGTTGCAGTTACCGTTGTCTTAGCCAGCGAAGGTTACCCGGTTAGCTCAGCACCAGAGCGATTAATAACTGGCCTTGATGAAGCAGAACAAAACAAGCACATAGAAATAGCCCATGCTGCAACCAAAGTAACTCCGGCGGGAATAGTTGCTACTGGAGGTAGAGTGCTATCTGTTATTTCAATGAATGAGAATTTTCACAAAGCTCGTAAACATGCCTATGCTGCAATTTCTAAAATCAAGCTAGAGGGTTCACATTACAGAACAGACATCGCAGCAAAAGTTGATGAAGGCAACAATGACTAGACAAATAGCAGGCTGGCATCACGTGTATAGCGGTAAGGTTCGTGACCTATACGAATCAGATGATCCAAAGTTCAGCCATTTGATTCTTGTAGTGGCCAGTGACCGTATCAGCGCTTTTGACACTGTTCACACCCCAGATATCCCAAATAAGGGTACTTATCTTACTCAATTAACTCTGTGGTGGTTTGAGCAATTGGATGTTGCTAACCACCTACGTCACGAAATCGCAGTTCCTGATGTAGTTCGCGACAGAGCAATGATCTGCAAGAAGTTAGAGATGTTTCCCATTGAGTGTGTGGTCAGAGGATATCTATCCGGGTCAGGCTACAAAGATTACCTAGCCAGCGGTGAAATCTGTGGTGTGAAGTTACCTAAAGGATTGAAATCAGGTGACAAACTACCAGAACCAATCTTTACCCCTGCATACAAGGCTGCCCTTGGAGATCATGATGAGAACATCACGTTTGAAAAAGTGGTTGAGCTAATCGGTAAAGAGTCTGCTGAGGCACTAAAAGATCTCAGTCTAAAGATATTCAGTAAAGCCAGTCAGCTCGCCGAAAATGCTGGCCTGATTCTTGCTGATACTAAGTTTGAGTTCGGCATAGACCCAGCCAGTGGCGAGATTACCCTGGCTGATGAGGTGCTAACCCCTGACTCCAGCCGCTACTGGTCTAAGCAAGCCTGGCTGGATGGTAACCGAACTGACAGCTTTGATAAACAGCAGGTTAGAAACTGGCTTGCAGCCAACTGGGATCCAACCTCAGGGACAAAGCCTCCTGTGTTGCCAGATGAAATTGTTGAGCAAACCAGGACTAAATACTCGGAACTGGTAAAACGACTTACAACAGTTACTGACTAGGAGGAGGGCCGTATTGGTTTTCCACTTCCTGTCCCTTTTTCCAAAACATGGCAAAACCGCTGCCCGGCACTAAAAAAATCATGCCGCTTTGGCCTAGATCATGCATTCGCCTAGCCTGAATCGCAAGAATCGGGCAGAGATGAAAGAGAAACCAAAAACCTGGAAGTAGCAGGAAGGTCGTGAAATCACCCCAGCTACGAAACAGTTGCTCTCGAAAGATGGCTGGCCCAGTCAGGAATAGCAGCACCACAACAATTGTGTTGTATGAAACCGCTATGCGATAAAACCTCAGACTGGTGCGGCCTTGGAAATATGCATATTTGCTATAAAACTCAATAATTGCTTGAAACATGATCACCCCAAATTTATTATCTAATCTAACTCTAGCCACAGCCTACTGAAAGCCCATAGCTTGCTGGGCAGATAAACTAGAAGCGTTCAAAGTCGAATTAGAACAGTAAATCCCTCAGACAAAAAGCCTGCGAGGAGCAATATCTTGCCCAAAATCATCGTTGAAGTGATGCCTAAAGCCGACCTTTTAGATCCAGCTGGTAAAGCCGTCGCCAGCGCTCTGCAGCGCAAGGGGCATAAGGCGGTGGCGAATGTTCGCATTGGAAAGCGCATTGAACTTCACTACCAGAGCACACCAACCGAGCAGGACATCGAAGAAGCCAAGCAGATTGCAGCTGATTTTCTTTCTAACGGTGTTATCGAGGACGTAGTCAGCGTCACAGTGGAGAACTAGCCTAATGAAAATTGGTGTCGTTACCTTTCCAGGGACGTTAGATGATCGCGATGCGATGCGCGCTGTTCGTCTTGCAGGTGCAGAACCGGTCTCGCTCTGGCACGCCGACACTAAGTTGAAAGATGTTGATGCAGTAGTACTGCCTGGTGGGTTTAGTTTTGGCGACTACCTACGCTGCGGTGCGATAGCAGCGCAGGCACCAGTGATGGAAAAAATAATTGATGCCGCTAACGGTGGTTTACCGGTTCTTGGAATCTGCAATGGTTTCCAGATATTAGTTGAATCGCATCTACTACCTGGCGGGCTAATCAGAAATGAGCACCAGCATTTTATTTGCAGAGATCAAAAGCTAATTGTTGAAAACAACCAGACGGCTTGGACAAACCTATTTGAAGTTGGTCAAGAGATTACCATTCCACTAAAAAACGGTGAGGGTGGTTATATCGCAGATCAAGAAACTCTAAAGCGTCTTGAGGGCGAAGGTCTAATTGTTTTTAGATACTCAGAAGTTAATCCAAACGGATCGATAAACAACATTGCAGGACTTAGAAACGAAAG
>RHAS01000071.1 GCA_010028615.1 Actinomycetota bacterium | reverse complement strand
TGGCCAGTGAGCAGACCGCGGCTGCCGAAGGCACTGTTGGCGAACTTCGGAGAGACCCTTTCGCAATGCTTCCGTTCTGCGGCTACAACATGGCCGACTATTGGAGTCACTGGCTGTCTTTTGCCGAGAAAGGCCTGAGCTTACCCAAAATATTTAGAGTCAACTGGTTTTTGAAGAACTCCTCGGGTAAGTTTGTCTGGCCCGGCTTTTCAGAAAACGCCAGAGTTCTCCGCTGGATTGTTGGCCGAGTCGAAGGGAATCTTGAACTCCGTCGCACACCATTAGGAGGCCTACCAAATCTTGGTGATCTTGGCATCGCCGAACTGGATCTATCTGAAGAGGACGAAAGCTATCTTTTGCATTGGAGCAAAACAGATGCTGCAAAAGAGTTAGCAGAGGTAGAGGCCTATCTGGAAAAATTCGAACACCATTTGCCTCAAGTTCTCAGATTAGAATTAGAACAGCGAAGAGGTTTTGTGGTTTAGGGGGATTAGGTGATTTGCGAGAAATGCAACAACGAGATAGCTACTAGCGATGCGCTATGCCTAAATTGTGGAAATCGAAATCGCGCATACGATTACCAGTCGGCAGGGCCAAGTAAGAAAATCGAAGTCAATGAAATTTCTAAAACAGGAAAAGTTCTTGCCGCAACAAGTACGGCAGCGGTAATTCTTATAATCTTGTTTTTTGCTTTCCCGGTAATTTTAGGGCTAGGTGTATACCTGTTTGTCTTTCATTGATTGCAGGGCTCCTAGATTGCTTCAAGGTTCATTTGATAGACTTACCTTGTTGATGTGAACAAGGAGGTTTGCATGAGTAAAGTAAACTCTGCTATTTCAGCTAAAGATCTTGCCCAATCTCAAGAATGGGAAGTAATCAAATCAGCTGCACTTACCCTCCGCGGGCATCAAATTCATGACGGTTCGATACCGGAAAAATCAGTACACCGAATTTGTGCAATCGCTGTTTCTGGAATCTCTGGCTCGCTTCGCGAACTAGCTAAACGAATTGATCACGACAGTGAATACCTGCTCGCTTGCGCAGATGATTTTGATCGTTGGTCCGACCAAGGTTTTACTGTTCCAGATTTCTACGACTCACTGGCAGCTTTCCATCCCGAGAAACACCGCATCGATGGTCTTGCGCACCTAGTGGTCTTCCCGATGTATACCCAAAATGGTTCAACAGATCGCTTTGTCGAAGCGGTTCTGTTTGAAGTAATCTGGCCTGAATTTCTGGCAAGACTGGAATCCGCGGACTACACCAACCCAGCTTTCGTGCCAGTGCGCTTTGTGGACTTTACCCCAGGGTATGTAACAAACTCTGCGGTTATCTTCCCTGAATCCGTTGCGGTTACCCCAAGGGTCCCAGCTGGTGCTCCAGAGGGAAGTAAGGCAGAACTACCGCCATTTAGCTGGGGAGGAATCTTCGCTGACCGCGAGGCCGCCCGCTATCGCCGTGTAGTCAAAGCAGCCGCTGAGATTACCCACCTAGACCTGCCGGCAGGAGCTCAGGAACTACTGGTCGACCAAAACCTGGCTGAGAAGACTTATGTGATGTGGGATCTGATCCATGACCGAACCCACATGCGGGGCGATTTACCTTTTGATCCGTTCATGATCAAACAGCGCATGCCGTTCTATCTTTATGGCTTAGAGGAGCTGCGCTGCGACCTAACCGCATTCCGCGAATCGGTAAAGCTGTTCAGAGCCAAAGACACCGACGAAGAGACCAGAAAGTATGCCCAGCTGGTGCAGTATGCCGTTTTGTTTGACAGGATTTTCCGCTTCCCGCTATCAGGTAACAGAAAGCGCAACTACGATTCAGTAGCTGGCCAATTGCTATTTGCCTACCTGCACCAGCAAAAAGTTCTGCACTGGACCGATACTCAACTAGCTATCGATTGGGATGAGTTACCCGATGCAGTTGTTTCTCTCTCCGATAAAATCAACGAACTCTATTGGCGTTCAATTGATCGACCAAAGGTTGTGCACTGGTTAGCAGCTTACGATCTAGTAAGTGAAGTACTCGCCCCGCACCCAGCTTCTAAGTGGGCTAAGCGGGAGATCCCGCTTAATGGAACAACCGGAGAGCTAACCGATCAGATCCTGGATGATGAATTCCCGCTATCGATGTTCTATGAAGCTCTGGTGAAGAAGATGTCGCCAGTAATTCAATCCACTATCGGTATTACTGGGAAAGATTAGCGGCAATAATCTGCTTGGCCCTGTGTAGTCTTGTGACCAACTCGGCCTGTCTGATACCTAGTTCCTGAGAAACATCGCTCATGGTGCGCTTTTCAATGAGTAATCCAAAAGCCACTTTCGATATTGCTTCAGGTAGCTTTGCTATTTCGCTGGCAATTTGCTCCTGACTGAATTGCGACAAATCAGGTTCAGCCTCTTCAAAATTGACATCTAAATCGAATTCTTTTGACATTTTTATCTCCTAAATAAACTTACTTCGATAACCCTGGACAACTGATCGCATACCGATACCGCAGACCCCAACCAGCTGATCTTCTCGGTAATACTCAAAAACACATTCACCGCTAATTTCACCAGCAACCAGTTCGGCCCGGTCAGCAAGTGAAGTAAGGCCAAAGGCTAGTAGGTGATTCTCATACTGATCCGACCAGAAAGATGGTAGCGGCCTAAAATCATCATCCAGAATGGCTGGGTAATTTGGAGCTTGGTTTAGCATGGCGGCAATCACCGAAGCTGCCCGCTTGGCTGTCTCGGTAGGCATATTCCAGTGCTCAACCCTGCGTGGGACATGATCAAAGATAGGGTTAGCAAATCTGGCAACATCACCTATCGCGAAGACGTTTTTGATTGGGCTGTCATCTTTTCGCATCACCCGCATCGCCGAATCAACAAGCACACCATCGTTTCGGTCGATGTTGTTATTCGATAGCCACTCAACATTGGCAATAGAGCCAACCGCTTCAACTAGGACATCACAGTCCAGGACGGTTCCGTCATCAACTTTCACACCCGTGATCTTTGTTTCACCGATGAGATCTTCTACCGAGCGCTTGAGCATAAACCTTACGCCTTCAGCCTCATGTCTTAGTTGTAGCTGGCTGGCTAACTCTTCACCTAGCTGTCTAAGCATCGGATGAGCGGCATTGTGAATCACAGTGACGTTCGCACCAAGTTTTTTAGCCGTTGCGGCAACTTCGCAGCCGATGAATCCGCCACCAACGATAACCACATTCTTACCTGGCTGCAGTTGTTCTCTAAGGGCCATCGCATCATCCAGAGTGCGCAGTGCAAAGCGATTGGAAAGTTCAGAATTTCTAACCACAATTCTTTTAGGTCTTAGCCCAGTTGCAATTACCAGAGCTGCATAGGGATGAGTCTCACCTTCGCTGTCGGTGACAGTGTTGTGCTCAACATCCAGCGAGATAGCTTTTGTGCCAAGCACCCAATTCACATCGGCGGTAGCCGATCTCTCTTCGAAGGCAACAGCGGAGTGGGAGACTTCTTTAGCTAGAACTTCTTTGGATAGGGGTGGACGGTTATAAGGCTTCCATGGCTCTTCGCCGATTATTGTAATTGGACCTAAATAGCCAAAACGCCTGAGCGCTTCAGCGCAGCGCAATCCCCCCATGGAAGCGCCAACGATGACTACCGGATGAGCCATAACTTATTCGACGATACGAATTGCCTGCATCGGACAAACATCAACAGCAGCCTCGACATTGGCACGCTCCGAGTCGTCTGCTTCAGCGGTGTATTCGAGCTTGTCGTCGCTGTTGAGCCGAAAAATATTAGGTGCCTCAAAGACACACTGCCCGTAGTGCTGACACTTGGTCATATCAACTTCGATCTTGATCATGGTTATTCCTTTTCTTCTACGGTTGATGGATACAAATCTTTAGATGGAGTTCTAATTCCTCTGAATTCCCAGTCGCCACCTAATGCCGTAGAGACTACTTCTTCAGAAGATGTCGGTTGCGCACCAACATCGGTTCTAATTCCGGTTGGGCCTTCGACTATGTAGTTGGTGAGCTTTCCTAAGCCTTCGACCTCAACTTCGACGACATCGCCAGGTTGCACCGGTCTTGAGTTAGCAGGTGTGCCGGAGAACAAGATATCTCCTGGCACCAAGGTTATAGTTCTAGCTATATCGGCGACCAGGTAGTGCATATCCCACTCCATGTTGTCGGTGTTATCGTCTTGTTTTAGCTCGCCGTTGACATAGGTTCTAATGAATTTGTTTTTGAAATCCCAGTCGGTGACTAGCCCCGGTCCAATTGGAGCAAGGGTGTCTGAGCCTTTGACTCTAAGCATTGATCCCGCATCGGTGTCTCTGAAGTCATGTAATCCGTAGTCGTTACCGATGGTGTAGCCGGCGATATACTCTCCAGCTTCGCTAGGGGAGATGTTTCGACAGGTCTTACCAATAACAATTACGATTTCACCCTCGTAGTTCAACCACTTGAGACCTGCTGGTCTAACAACATTTCCCAGGTGAGAATTTAGGGCAGTAATTGGCTTGTGGAAGTAAGTCGGGGCTGGTGGCAACTTGGTCATGAACTCTTTGGTTCTAGAGTCATAGTTCAGATGCACCGCAATGATCTTGGTTGGTTCCACTGGAGGTAGGTGCACCGCATCTTTAATGGCGACAACTCTTCCGTCACCAGCTACTAGGTTCTCACCGTCGCGAATGACTTGAGTTGGGTATCCGTCAAGCAGGATTCTTCTATATTCAGTCACGAGATAGCACTAGGTCCTTAGGTCTTGGGAAGCCACCTTCAGGCTTATCGAACCAAACGTGCACCTGACCGGTACCAATTGAGTTCTCATAGTCAGAATACAAAACACCCTTTGCGGTGTTTAGTTCTTCACCGGTAGCACCGGCCATAGCTAGCCAGTGATAGAAGTTAGCCTCTGGCTTGACTTTAGAGAACTCTGGCATGGTTTCTAGAATCTTGCCGTGTTCACCGTTTTTCATCCACTCGAGTCTCTCGTAATCCATTTCACGAGCTAGATCTGAATAGATGTGCTTAGGGTCTGAAGCTTCATGCTTTCTTAGATCACGTAGCTTATAGAAGGTGTGTGAGAGTGCACCCGATGCGATCAAAATCACCTTGCGGTCACTGTCTCGGATTGCTTCACCCAGTGCACGACCAGCACGGATGAAATCTTCGTGAGTACCAGTCTGGCAAACCGACATTGATATCCAGCGCTTGTCATCAAGACCGCGACCTAGGTAGTGCCAGAGGTTTACGGT
>RHAS01000008.1 GCA_010028615.1 Actinomycetota bacterium | reverse complement strand
TGCTTGCAATTGTCTGTTCATTGGTATTTCTTGCTGGTTTACCTTGGCAGCATCTGATGCGCTTTGTGGTGGCAATGGCAGCGGTTTTCATAATTGGCTCCATTTTTAGCCCATCTCGCATGGCGAGATTTTTGACATTTTTTAATCAGGGTGCAGCAAATGACGGTTCTGACTGGCAGGTTCGTCACGGAATCTGGGCCTTAGCTTCCGGCGGGGTAGGCGGCACTGGATTGGGTCGCGCCAAATTGAATTGGGGTTGGGTACCAGAGATCGAGAATGACTTTATTTTCGCTTCTATTGGTGAAGAGCTCGGCTTTGTCGGCGCGCTTGTAGTTCTCGCTTTGTTCTTTCTTTTGTTCCAGCGCTTGCGCAGAATGGCCAACACCCACGCCGATCCGTTCGCCTCGCTTGCAGTTATCGGAATCATGCTCTGGATTACCATCCAAGCGCTAATTAACATCGCCGTCGTGCTGCACCTAATGCCAACACTTGGTGTTCCGTTACCTTTCATCTCGAAGGGTGGATCTTCTCTCATTTCATTGCTAATGGGTATCGGAGTGGTTTTGGCACTCGAGCGGCAAAAGAGTTTGACTCCAACTAGAAGAAAACGATGACAAATTTCCTTTTAGCTGGCGGTGGGACTGCGGGTCACGTAAACCCGCTGCTAGCTTTTGCAGAGATTATCAAAGAAGAAAATAGCAAGCATGAGGTTTTTGCTCTCGGCACGGAAGAGGGTCTAGAGGCCAAGCTCGTTCCAGAGGCGGGGTATCCGTTGCTCATTGTGCAGCGCTTACCCATGCCAAGAAGGTTAAACGGCTATCTATTTAGATTCCCCGCACTTTTTCGCAAGAGCGTCAAGCGAGTAGAGCAATACATCAAGCAACACAGTATCGACATTGTGGTTGGTTTCGGAGGTTACGCCAGCGCTCCTGCTTATCGGGCTGCGCGTAAAGCGGGCATTCCATATGTAATTCACGAAGCTAATGCTCTGGCCGGATACGCGAATAAAGTTGGGGCAAGACATGCCGCTGCGGTCGCAGTGAGTTTTACTAATACTAAGTTGCCCCGGGCGGAGCTCACCGGAATTCCTATTCGAAAATCGATAGTGAATCTAGATCGAAAATCTAAACGAAACGAAGCGGCTGAATATTTCAATCTTGATCCAAATGAAAAGACACTTCTTGTAGTTGGCGGATCTCTTGGCTCGAAGAGAATCAATGACACTATCGAAGATAGCCGCACAGCCTTATTAGCGGCAGGTATCCAAGTGCTGCATATTTCTGGCGGCAGGTCTGAACTAGAGCCAATCCGAGAAAAAGGCTACCTGCGGATTAGTTACTGCGAGCGAATGGATTTAGCGCTGGCGATGGCAAGCTTTGCGGTGGCTAGATCGGGTGCAGCAACCGTTGCAGAATTCGCTGCAGTAGGTCTACCGGCAGTCTTTGTCCCATATCCGGTTGGTAACGGTGAACAGCGTCTCAATGCTGTTGACATGGTTGAAGCTAACGCCGCCTTAGTTGTCGCAGATGAAAACTTTGATTCAGGTTATGTTTTATCGAGTTTGATTCCGCTTATCTCAAATACCAAACGAATTGCTGAGATGTCTGAAAAAGCTAAGGAACTTGGTCTTCGAGATGGGGCAGAGCGATTACTGAAATTAGTAAATGGCGTGTTGAAGGTTTAACTCTTTTCTAGCCAACCTAGTCTTAAATAAACCAGCAGAGGATTTCATGACGATCAAACCCGATCTAAGCCAACCGATACCTAAAGATTTAGGTAAGGTGCACTTTGTCGGCATTGGCGGTTCAGGTATGAGCGGAATTGCAAGGATGCTAATAGGTGCAGGTCACCAGGTAACTGGTAGCGATGTCAGGGAATCATCGAATATTGCAGAACTTAGAAAACTCGGAGCCAAGATAACTATCGGGCACGACGAGAAAAACGTGGAAGACTGCGACACCGTTGTTGTTACCAGCGCTCTTTGGCCAACTAATCCTGAGTATCTGCTTGCTCAAAAACTTGGCTTACCGATTTTGCACAGATCCCAGGCTCTTAAATACCTGACCGCTGGAAAGCGATTGATTTCTGTAGCCGGGGCACATGGCAAAACAACCAGCACCGGCATGATTGTCACCGCTCTCACAGAGTTGGGGGTAGACCCAAGTTTTGTAAACGGCGGCGTGATTCAGGCCTACGGTTCGTCTTCGGCTAGTGGCAAATCTGATTTGTTTGTGATTGAAGCCGATGAATCCGACGGGTCTTTTCTCTACTATGACACCGCGGTTGCGCTGATTACAAATGTGGATCCAGATCACCTAGATCATTACGGAAGTTTGGAAAATTTTGAAGCCGAGTTTGCCCGATTTGCAAACGGTGCAGGTGAATTTGTGGCAATTAGTTCGGACGATGCAGGTGCTGTAAGGGTAAGCAAATTAATCACTAAAGAAAAAGTAATTACCTTCGGTTTTGCAGAAGATGCCGTGGTCAGGCTCGTTGAGGTTGATGCCAGCGGGGCACAGGTGAAATTCACGGTCAGTTTTGAAGGGCAAAATTACGCTACCGAGCTTGCAATTCCAGGTAGACACAATGCAATCAATGCAGCTGGAGCTTTGGCAGTTCTGGTTGGCTTAGGTTTTCCAGCGGATAAATCATTAGCGGCAATCACTAAATTTGCCGGCACCGAACGACGTTTTGAGTTGCACGGTATCCGCGGTGGTATCAGCGTCTATGACGATTTTGCGCACCATCCAACCGAGGTCACCGCTGCCCTCCAAGCAGCTCGGGCGGTAGTAGGGCAGGGAAGGCTGATTACCGTTTTCCAGCCACATTTATACTCGCGCACCCGTTTATTTGCTAATGAGTTTGCCCAAGCGCTGGCAGCCAGTGACGAAGTGGTTCTGTTAGACATTTATGCTGCAAGAGAAGATCCCGAACCTGGTGTCACCGGTGAGCTCATCGCTAAGGCGTTCGTTAATCAAGAAAGAATGCACTATGTGCCGAACTGGGATGATGTGCCTGGTGCAGTTGCACAAATTGCTAGACCAGGAGATTTTGTAATCACCATGGGCTGTGGCGATGTCTATCGCCAAGTGCCTGGGATATTGAAGGCTCTGGAGAGTTAATGCAGCCTCCGCAAAATCGGTATAACAGGTCAAGGCAGAATGGGGAAAAAGCTCCGAAGCCGGTAAGGACCCCAAAACTCACTAAGCCACCATTGCGCACCAGAATCGCAAGCAATAGAGAAGCCAGACGCTTTACTAGGCAATCTCCAGTCAAAAAGTATTTTTTGAGATCTCTTCTGGCTAGCCTTATTGCTCTAGTGCTGCTGGTGTGCGCCACGATGTTTACGCCACTTATGGCGATTGAAAAAATTAGTGTTACAGGAAACCAGAAAGTCTCGGCTAAGCAAATCCTGGCCAATTTGAAACATCGTCTAGGCAGTCCTTTACCCATGGTTACTGAAGCAGATGTTGCCAAAGACCTCGAAAAGTTTCGCCTAATTGAAAGCATCTCCCTAGTCAGTCAACCTCCGAACAAACTTGAGGTTAGAGTCACTGAACGTACCCCGATCTCAGTTGTGGTCAGAGGAAGCACTCGTTATCTCTATGATCCAGCTGGTATCAATCTTGGGAAAGCTAACGGTAACGAAGCATTGCCGGTGATTTTGGTAAATGATGACCCAAAAACTTCTGAGAATTACGCCCAGGCGATAGATGTGCTTCTTGCCCTTCCGGCACAGCTTTTGAAGCGGGTTGCCTACATTCAAGCCAAATCCCGCGATAACGTAACCATGCAATTGCGTGGACTAGCCTCACAGACGATCATCTGGGGAGATGCCACAGATTCGATTCTCAAATCTAGGGTCCTAAAAGCACTTTTGCTTAAGACTCCAACCAATGTCAGAGCAACTTTTGATGTTTCAGCCCCGCTCACACCGAGCGTTATACGCTGAAAATTGAATTTAGACACGCCCACCGAAAAGCAGTAAAAACAGCGCATTACCCTTTAGTTTCTAGGCGCTAGAGCATTTACCACGCGTGCTTAACCCTCAAGTTGAGGTTTAAGGTTTGGTAAATGACGTAACACGGAGGGCTATATGTCAGAACCATTAGTAAGCAACTTTTTAGCAGTGATAAAAGTTGTTGGTGTTGGCGGTGCTGGAGGCAACGCGGTCAATCAGATGATCGAAAAAGGTTTGCGCGGCGTCGAATTCATTGCGATCAACACTGATGGTCAGGATCTGCTTAAGTCTGAAGCCCATGTGAAATTAGAAATTGGAACTGAGTCTTCTCGCAGTCTCGGTGCAGGAGCCGACCCTGAGGTTGGTAGGCGAGCAGCTGAGGAACATGAAGATGAAATCGCTGAAGTTCTTCGTGGCGCTGACATGGTGTTCGTAGCAGCCGGTGAAGGTGGCGGAACTGGAACTGGTGCAGCACCGATTGTAGCCAGAATTGCAAAGCAATCTGGTGCACTAACTGTTGGAGTTGTAACCAGGCCATTTGATTTTGAAGGTAAGCGCAGGGCTGAAAATGCTCAAGCAGGAATTGATGCGTTACGTCAAGAAGTTGACACCCTAATTGTCGTGCCTAACCAGAAGCTAGTTGAACTGCAAGATGATGATCTAGTCTTGCTTGACGCTTTTGCAATGGCCGACGATGTTTTGCGTGCTGGTGTGCAAGGTGTTTCTGATCTAATCACTGAACCGGGATTGGTGAACCTTGACTTTGCTGACGTCAAAGCAGTTATGCAGGGAGCTGGCACAGCGCTTATGGGAATCGGAACTGCAAAGGGTGAGGACCGTGCAGTGCGCGCTGCAGAGCAAGCAATCAACCATCCGCTACTTGAATCGAGTATCGATAACGCTCGCGGAGTTCTAATGCACTATGCTGCTGCATCAAATATGAAGCTGTCAGAAATTAACCAAGCTGGAAAGCTAATCCAGGAAGTGGTCCACCCAACAGCAAACATAATTTTTGGTAGTTCGGTAGACAACACTCTCGGTGATGAAATTCGAATCACAGTTATCGCTGCTGGTTTTGATGAGGTCACTCCAAGACCAAGCATTCGACCAACTTCATTTGTTACTTCAACACCAGTTGAACCAGTAGTTCAGGAACCAGTAGCCGAAGAGCCTTTGGTACAGACGAACTGGTTTGGTGCTCAAACAGGTGCGGTGCCGACAATTACCGAAACTGTGGTCGCAGTTGAACCTACTCCTTCAGCCGAACCGGTTGAATTGATTTCAGAACGAAAAGACTCAAGTTTCTTTGGTCGACGCCGTGAGGCCAAGAAATTTAATGACGGTTACGACTTCCCAGACTTTCTAAAGAACCCTGATTAATGTCGACTCTCGCTGATCGACTAGGCGAGGTTAGTACTCGAATTGAAAAAGCCGCTTCTCTGGCCAATCGTTCTGCAGAAGATGTCACGCTTATTGTTGTGACTAAGACGCATCCAGCTGATCTAGTAGTTGAACTTCTTGGGCTTGGGGTAACTAATTTTGGTGAGAATAAAGACCAGGAAGCATCAGCTAAAGCCAAACTTGTTGCCGAGTTAGCTAGCCAACATAATCCGATTTGGCATTTCGTAGGCCAGTTGCAGTCAAATAAAGTCAAATCTGTCCTTGGTTATGCAGAAGTTCTTCATTCGCTCGATCGACAGTCACTACTTGATGAGCTCAATAAGCAGTTATCACGCGTGGAGCACAAAGGCTTGCAGGTTTTTATCGAGCTCAATTTGACCGATGATCCAAAAAGGGGAGGAATTGATCCAAACCATCTCCTGAATTTTGCCGAAAAGGTTCTGGAAGTGGAGAATCTGCAACTTTTGGGGGTTATGGGTGTAGCTAGCCTTGGTGGTTCGGCCGAAGCGGATTTCGAGAGGATTGCCACGGCCAGTCAGCAACTGCAGAAACTTGCCCCAGAAGCCAGGTTCATCTCTGCTGGAATGTCCGCAGATTTCGAGCAGGCAATCGAACATGGTGCGACACACATACGAGTTGGTACCGCAATAACAGGTAAGCGCGAATAACCTTTAAACAAATAAGGATTCACAGAAGTCTTAAGGAGAAAAAATGGCCGGTGCTATGGACTGGTTAAAAGAGGTTTTTTCGGTTTCGGCTAAAGCTCCAAAACCGGCACCTCAACAAAAGTCAGGTTCTGCACAGTCTCGACCCGAGCGAGTTAGAATCCAGCGACCTAATCGAAACAGTGGTGCTCACCGCATCGAAACCGTGATGATGAGTTCATACGGCGATGCCATGCAAATTGCCGACATCCTTAGAGAAAACATCACGGTCATTGTCAACGTTCAATCACTTTCAAGTACTGACCGCGCAAGGCTACTGGATTTCATGTCAGGCTTGAAGGCCGGTCTCTTGGCTCAATCATCAAGAGTTGCCGAGGATGTTTATCTTTTAGCCCCTGAGCATGTCGACATGGAATCTGATGAAGAAGAAGCTGATGAAGACGACGGTGACCGTCTAATCATCAGACCTTAGGTTTATCCGATTTGGGCGCAATTGGAAACTTGCTCGGCTGGGCAATAGACATATTCCGTATTGTTTTGCTCGCTCGTGTCTTAATTGAATGGATCAGGGCTATAAATCCTAATTTCCAACCTAAAGGGGTAGTTCTAGTCCTTGCCGAGGTAGCCTTTATGCTTACCGACTGGATCGTCAAGCCGCTTTCTAGGCTAATCAAGCCCATCAGGATTGGCGGCGGCTACATTGACGTGTCGATTCTGGTGCTTTTTCTAGGTTTGGGCGTTATAAGGCCCTTGTTATAGGCATAATCTATAGCCACCACATTTTGCGGTAACCTTGTAACTGGCTTAGCGTTATCGCTTTTGAGTAAACCAAGATGTTGAGGAGTCACCCATGCCTTTAACTCCAGAAGATGTAGTTAATAAGCGTTTTCAACCTACCAAGTTCCGCGAAGGTTACGATCAGGACGAAGTAGATGATTTTCTCGATGAGATAGTAATCGAGATGAGAAGGCTGACCCAGGAAAATGAAGACCTGCGTCAACGCCTGCTAGCTGCTGACGGTCGAATTGCTGAGTTGCAAAGAAACGGCGGCAACCTCCAGTCGATTAACCAGGCCGAGGCATCGATACCTGAGTCAATGACTCCGAACACTGCTTTCCCAGAAGCTGCACCTGATATCACAGTCTTCGAGTCGAACAACACCAACAACCTGTTGCAACTGGCTAGAAAACTTCACGAAGAGCATGTCAAAGATGGTTTGCAGAAGCGTGATGCGCTTATCGCCGAAGGCCACGCGACGGCTGCCCGCATCGTTCGCGAAGCAGAGGCGCAACACAAAGCTGACATGCAGCGCTTAGAGCAAGAGAAAGCCTTGGCCGAGAATGATGTTCAAAGACTTAGAACCTTCGAGAAGGACTACCGAGCCAAACTAAAGGCATACATTGAAGGTCAGTTGAGTGATCTTGAGGCAACCGCATCTTCTTCAAAGCCGCCTACCTCACCGACAGCTATTACTAACAGCACTTTCCAAATCTGATTGCGTTGAACAAGCCAATAAAGTTCAACCGCAGCGGGTTACTCGTTTCGCTTGGTGTGGCTTTTGCAGTAATTTTCCTGGATCAATTGACCAAACTTCTTGCTCTGCAGTATTTAGAACCCTTTAGGCCAGTTCCAATTCTGGGGGATCTGCTGCATTTCACCTTGGCTTTTAATGATCGAGCAGCCTTTTCACTCGGTGGCTCAAACACTTGGTTTTTCACAATAACTTCAACCTTGGCCACATTAGCGCTTCTATTTTTCGTTCCAAGGTTCAGGACAAAATCATGGTTGATATTAGGTGGCGCAGCTCTTGGAGGAGTAGTCGGAAACCTAATCGATCGAATAACCAAAGACCCAGGATTTCCAAATGGTCACGTGGTTGATTTCATTCAGATTCCATTCAACTTTCCTATTTTTAACATTGCCGACATGGCAATAACTATTCCGGCGACGATTATTGCCATCAAGTTCATACGCGGTGAGCCAATAGGCGGTAAGAAGTGACTGAACAGAAAATGATTCAGGTTCCCGAAGGTCTTGCCGGAAACAGGGCAGATGCTGGAATCGCTAAGCTGCTCGGATTCAGCCGCGCATATGTCGCTGAAATTATTGAATCCGGATCGGTTTTTCAAAACGATATTGCAATTTCAAAATCGGACTTGTTACTCAAAGATGCCTGGCTGCAGATTACCCTGCCAAAACCTAAGCCACTGTTGGAGTTGGTAGCCGAGCTCGTTCCAGATCTAAAAGTTATCTACCAGGACAAGGACATCGTCGTCGTGGATAAGCCTGAAGGCGTTGCCTCGCACCCATCGGTTGGTTGGTCGGGGCCTACAGTCGGAGGAGCGCTGCTAGCGCTCGGCATAACCATGTCAACCAGTGGTGTTGCCGAACGCCAGGGAATAGTCAGCCGGCTCGATGTTGGCACCAGCGGACTAATGGTGTTGACCAGAACAGAAATTGCTTATTCCAGAATGAAACAAGCTTTTCGTGATCGGAAAGTAGATAAGACCTATCATGCTCTTGTGCAGGGTCATCCAGATCCAAGCTCTGGAACTATAGATGCGCCGATTGCCAGACACCCGAAACATGAATACAAGTTCACGGTGGCAAACGACGGTAAACCCTCAATAACCCACTACCAAACCCTAGAGGCTTTTAGAGCAGCGTCACTACTTGAGGTTGAACTTGAAACCGGAAGAACTCATCAAATTAGAGTTCACTTTTCGGCTTTTAAGCATCCCTTGGTTGGGGACACTCTTTACGGCTGCGATCCGAAATTAGCTGCACATCTGAAAATGTCTAGGCAGTGGTTGCACGCCATCAAACTGGGCTTCATCCATCCCACAACGGGCGAATACGTGAGTTTCGATTCGGAGTATCCAGAGGATCTGGTGGGTTCGCTTCAGATACTCAGGGCAGACTAATTTACGGAGTGGCGAGATTATATGACGGAGCTTGGAAGTAGGCTAATGCCCCGAAGCACTTTATCCATGAAAAGCAGCAGTAAATGACCGGTAGCAACGATAATTTCGTCCATTTGCACGTTCACACCGACTATTCGATGTTGGATGGTGCCGCTAAGGTTACCGAACTGCTGGATAAAGCCGTTGAACTTAAGATGCCGGCTATCGCAATAACCGATCACGGCAACAATTTCGGAGCTTTTGATTTTTGGGAGCAGGCCACTAAGCGAGGAATTAAGCCGATTATCGGCATCGAGGCATATCTTGCTCCCGGCTCACGATTTCATAAAGCTAAAACTTTATGGGCAGATGGCGGAGACGATGACTTATCCAAAGGCGCTTACTCTCACCTGACTATGCTTTCCACAGACAACGAAAGCATGTTTAATCTTTTCAAGCTGTCTTCGCTGGCTTGGTTGGAAGGTTTTTATTTTCAACCGAGAATGGACCGGGAATTACTTTCACAGTATGCCAAAGGGATAATCGGTACCAGCGGTTGCGCCGGTGGTGAGGTGCAAACACGGTTGAGGCTTGGCCAATACGACAAGGCCAGGGAAACCGCTGCAGAGTTCAGAGATATCTTTGGTAAAGAAAATTACTTCATCGAAATCATGGATCACGGGGCATCTGTCGAGAAGCGAACATTTAGCGAATTAATCCGTCTTTCAAAAGATTTAGGTATACCGCTCTTAGCAACCAATGACCTCCACTACACCTCGCCAGGCCATGCTGACGGGCAGGAAGCGCTGCTGTGCATTCAAACAGGCACAAAGTTAACAGACGAGAGACGCTTCAAGTTTGATGGCGCTGGTTACTACCTGAAAAGCGCAAAAGTTATGCGCGAGTTATTTAGCGAGTTTCCAGAAGCTTGCGACAACACTCTTTTAGTTGCAGAGCGGGCGGACATTAAATTCGAAAAGCGCAATCTGATGCCGAAATTTGACGTCCCAGACGGCCATTCTGAGGCAAGTTGGTTTGAAACCGAGGTTCGTCGTGGCATGACCGAACGATTCGGTGCGAATATCCCAGAGGAATACCAGGTTCGGTCAACTTTGAAATCGAAGTAATCAAGAACATGAATTTCTCCGGTTACTTCCTTGTGGTTGCTGATTTCATAGCCTGGGCGCGCTCTCAAGGTATACGAGTCGGTCCTGGCCGTGGTTCTGCCGCTGGATCGCTGGTGGCTTATGCGCTAGGCATCACAGCTCTAGATCCGATCAAGTATGGTCTTCTCTTTGAGCGCTTTCTAAACCCTGCGCGTGTCAGCTTGCCGGATATCGATGTTGATTTTGACGATCGCCGCAGATCCGAGGTAATCCGGTATGTCACTCAAAAATACGGTGATGATCGTGTAGCGCAGATTATTACTTACGGAACAATCAAAGCAAAGCAAAGTTTGAAAGACGCCGCCCGCGTCCTCGGGATGGATTATGCAGTGGGGGAGCGACTTACTAAAGCGATGCCAAGAATGGTACTTGGTAAAGACATGACTCTAACCGAGATGGTTGTTGACCCTAATGCGCGACAGGTAGTCGAGGTCAGCGATGATCTAGAAGATGAGTTTGATGAGGAACCTACCGAGTTTGAACCAATAACCCCTGACACTCCTAAAGATTCAAACTCTAGATATCGCGAGGCAGCCGAGTTTAGAAAAATTCTTGAGGAAGATCCGGATGCGCGTCGGGTATTTGAATTAGCTAGGGGCCTTGAAGGGCTAAAGCGTCAAACCAGCGTTCACGCCGCGGGTGTAATTATGTCCTCGGAACCGATCCTCGATGTGATTCCGGTAATTCGGCGAGAAGATGATGGCGCGGTAATAACGGCCTTTGCTCAACATCCCTGTGAAGAACTTGGTCTAGTGAAAATGGATTTCCTTGGACTTAGGAACCTAACAGTTCTTGATAAAGCTATTGAGAATGCTAAGGCCAACCGTGGGGTAGATGTCGTTCTGGAAGACTTGGATCTTGATGCAGATAATTTGACTTACGAGATGATTTCTAGGGGAGACACACTCGGAGTATTTCAGCTCGATAGCGGTCAAATGCGAGCGCTTCTTCGCATCCTAAAGCCAACTAAGTTTGAACACATTTCTGCAGCTATCGCTTTGTATCGACCAGGTCCAATGGGTATGGGTTCACATACCTCCTACGCCTACCGTAAAAACGGACTGGAACAAAACATTCCAGTGCACCCCGAATTGGAAGAAGCATTAGCTGAGATTTTGGATCCAACCTATGGTCTGATTGTTTATCAGGAACAGGTTATGGCGGTTGCTCAGAAGGTGGCTAACTTCTCACTTGCTCAGGCAGATGAGTTGCGAAGAGCCATGGGTAAAAAGAAAAAAGAAGAGCTGGACGCGCAGTTACTTAACTTCACAGCAGGTATGAAACAAAACGGATTCTCAGACGAAGCAATCAAGACACTCTGGGGCACGTTGCTACCTTTTGCCGATTACGCATTCAATAAAGCCCACAGCGCGGCCTACGGAGTGCTTTCCTATTGGACGGCTTTTATGAAAGCGAATTTCCCGCAGGAATACATGGCTGCCTTGTTGACTTCAGTTCGAAGCTCCAGAGACAAACTAGGCGTTTATTTAAGCGAGGCCAGAAGGGCTGGCATTAAGGTTTTATCTCCGGATGTGAATGACTCAATCGCTGATTTTCAAGCTGTCGGCAAGGACATCAGATTTGGTATGGAGGCTATCCGTAACGTGGGACTCGGGGTTGTCGAAGAGATAATCGAGGCTAGAAACCAACACGGTCGATTCACATCGTTCCAAGACTTTTTGGAAAAGGTTCCGGCTGGTGTTTGCAGCCGTAAGGTAATCGAATCGCTAATCAAGGCCGGTGCATTTGATAGTTTTGGCACCTCTCGTCGGGCACTGTTTGAAGTCCATGAGGATCTAATCGAACATGAGCTAAAGCAAAAAAAGTCCAAGGCCTCTGGTGAAATGGATCTATTTGGCGATTTCGAAGAGGAGCAGAACGCAATTAAGATTGCCAACTTAGCCGAATGGCCTCAGCGGCAACTACTTTCACTCGAAAGAGAAATGCTCGGCTTGTATCTAAGTGACCACCCACTTCGAGGTGCAGAAGAAACGCTGCGCCAAGTTGCGACAGAGTCAATTGCCACCTTCAACATGCGAACTAACTTCGTCGAGAATGAACCTGTAACGCTCAGCGGCTTGATTACATCGGTCGAGGTCAAGACTGCGCGCAGCAGCGGCAACATCTATGCGAACTTGACTATTGAAGATCTTGATTCGGAAACAACCGTGATGATTTTTTCTCGGACCTACACCGAGTTTTCAGAAATTCTTCAAGTCGATTCAATTGTGGCCATCAAAGGAAAAATGCGTCCGCGCGATGATGGTTATGCCCTAAACGTCAATGAAATCTGGACTGTCGATCAACAGCAGAAGAATTTCAGCGGCCCGCTGCGTCTTGTTATTCCTGAGCATCTTTCTACCAGAGCCAATATTGAGCAGCTTGGAAACATTTTGTCCAAACATCCCGGACAAACCGAAGTGCTTATATTTTTGAAATCCACCAGCGAGACTAAAGAGTATCGCTTGAAACAAAAAGTTTTTGTTGATGCAAATTTGATCTCAGAAATAAAACAGCACTTTGGAACAGGTGTTCTAGATCTTGTTGAGCCAGATAACTCAGTCGAGACGTCGGCCAGGAATGACGTATCCTCGCTGATGGTAGAGCAAGCTGGGGAACTCTTCGGGCAATAGCCCGCTTTCGATATCAACAACAAAAACCGCGTTTAGTTCAACCTCGTGATACTCACGTACTCGACAAATGAGAACTGCATTCACTGCGTTAAAAATTGGTAGCTGATGACTTTCTTCTCTGAACCAGTCATCATCAAGGAATCTTTTGGTGTGGTCTCCTGCCATCTTCTTGGAAAGTTCGACGGAGTTTTCTTGCAACATAGAAATCGCGACATGTTTTGCATCCTTCAAAGCTCGCCAGCTGCTAGCACCGCGAGCCACATTAAAAGTTGCCAGTGCTGGATTAGATCCGAGCGAGGTTACGCTGGTAGCCGTGAAACCTACCGGGTTTCCGCTTTGATCATTGAGTGTTATCAAGCAAACTCCAGATGCATGTCTGCGAAAGGCCTGTTTTAGGGCCTCAGTCTGATCTTTGATTTCTTGCATTTTTTGCCTTTTCTTCTTCCAAGTAAGGCTAACTCAGCCCCAAGCCTTGAATGTCGGAGGAGCGGGGTAAGTTATGGGTTTCTGGAGCAAAAATATGTAACGGAAAGGTTAAATCTTTTGTTGAAGGTTAAGGTTTTCGGGGCTACTTCGGCTCTAAATCGGGCAACACGCCGACAAACCCTGAAATTTTGTAACAAGCGGTTAAAACCACAAGATATAGGGACGGAAAACTTAAATATCCCCACATCTTGTGTGTATAGTTGAGTTCCTATGACCCCAAAAATGGCTGAAAAGCCCCAATTCGCAAGGAGAAAAGCATGCACTGCCCGTTCTGTCGCCATGCAGACTCCAGGGTCATTGATTCAAGGGCTGCCGAAGACGGTTCATCGATCCGTCGCCGGCGCGAATGCCCAGAATGCGGTCAAAGGTTCTCAACCAGCGAGACCGCAAGCCTCTCGGTAGTCAAACGAGGTGGTTCTTCGGAGCCTTTCAGCCGCGACAAAATCGTCAACGGTGTTCGAAAGGCATGCCAGGGAAGACCTGTTACCGAGTCCGATCTAGCGATGCTAGCTCAGACAGTAGAGGAAACCATCAGAGCTACCGGAGTGGCTCAGGTGGAGGCAAAAGAGGTCGGTTTGACCATCTTGGAGCCACTCAGAAAGCTCGACGAAGTTGCTTTCATGAGATT
>RHAS01000070.1 GCA_010028615.1 Actinomycetota bacterium | reverse complement strand
TGAAACTAACTACCAAGAAATTTGGTGTTTTCGCTACAACTCTTGCGCTTTCACTTCTTAGCGTCGGTGTGATCACCGCCCCAGCGCAAGCTGCTGACTGCCCGTATCCAGTCACCAGCCCAACTTCGAATGACAACCCGAAAGCGAACATTCGACTTGTAAGCCCAACTCTTACCGACAGTAACTCGATCAGACGTTATGACTTTGAAGGTCAGTTCACTTTGGACTGTGACTGGTTCGGTGTTGGTATGCGCTTTAACCAGGTGTATGTTCCATTTGGTTTGAACACCACTGTTACTTTCCAGGCAACTAGCATGACTGGTGCCCCACTGGTTAACCAGAAGGTCACACTTCGTGCGAACAAGGGATACTCAAGTTCCAACGCAAACATTCGTGTAAATGGAATCAGAATTAGAGCTGCCGGTGGTAACGGAGCTGACGGTGGATTCGTAGCCGGTTACACAGATGTGAACGGTATGGTTTCTTTCTTTGTTACTTCTCCAGATGATTGTGAAGCATACGGTGGTGTTCTACCTGCTGCTCCGCTTAAGTTAGATTCTGATACTCCTAACGATAAGAATGCAAACCCTTCAACCGACTGTTTCAGTCAGCTTCTACCATCAATCAACGGTGAAAAACTAGATTCTGCCGACTTCGTTGAACTGCACTACTTCAACTCATCTGCACTTAACTATGCAGCTGATGAGGTTGAAATGCAGCTACTCGCACCGGCACTAAATGAAACTAATTCAATTGCAAATGATGGATTTGTGCAGGCCTATGTGCCAATTGCAACTAAGCAAGTTATTGCTTTTCAGGCCCTAAAGCCAGACGGCAGTTGGGCTAGAAATGTTGATGTTAAGGTGCGCGTGAACCTCGGTAACACAGGTGCTAACGCTAAGGTGTCTGCAGGTATCGTTGGAAATACTGCCAATGGTGCTTCAACAGTATTGACTCCGGCTGACGTTACAAAAGTAGAAGACGATCAATTAGTGCTAACCGGTAAGACCGATGCGTTTGGTATCGTGACCTTCCAGTTGAGTAACCTTGACACTGTAGCTCCTGCACCACCGGCAACAAAGACTACACCGGTCCCAGAAACAGGTTTCAAGTTTGCCAAGGTGTTCGCTGAGCTAATAACTGGAACTACAACCGGATCACATCTGGATCTTCACTACTACAAGCCGGTTCCACCAACCTCAATCACGATTACTGCCAGCGGTCGCAAGATCACGGTAACAATCAACAACGCGGTTGGTAAGACCTCAACGGTGAGCATCACTGGTAAGGCTAAGGTAACGCTAAAGCCAACAATTGCCAAGAAGGTTCTTACCTACGCGGTAACTAAGGGTGTGAAGAAGGTTACTGTTACTGCCAACGGCAAGACACTGACCAAGACGTTCACCATCAGATAGTCAATCTAGAATCAATAGCCGGCTGCCATTGGTAGCCGGCTATTGCTTTAAATTAGATCGGCAATAGAGTTCAAGATTTCGTTAGGCCTAAACGGAAACTTATTTATTTCGGTGTCATCGGCGATACCGGTCAGTACCAGTACGGTGTGCAGACCAGCCTCAATACCAGCGACAATGTCGGTATCCATGCGATCGCCAATCATTCCGGTTGATTCAGAGTGAGCATTGATCTTGTTCATTGCCGACCGGAACATCATCGGGTTTGGTTTACCAACTACATAAGGCTCTTTACCGGTGGCTTTTGTAATCAGCGCAGCAACAGATCCAGCTGCTGGCAGCGGCCCTTCAGCCGATGGACCAGTGGCATCTGGGTTTGTAGCAATAAATCTAGATCCATTGTTGATTAGCCTGATTGCCTTGGTAAGTGAATCAAAGTTGAAGCTTCTGGTTTCACCCAGCACTACATAATCTGGATTGACATCAGTCATGATGTATCCGATTTCGTGCATCGCAGTGGTCAGCCCTGCTTCACCCAATACATAGGCAGAACCTTTAGGTTTTTGTGAAGCGATGAAATCTGCAGTGGCGAGGGCCGAGGTCCAAATCGACTCAGAAGGAATGTCTAGTCCAGTTGCTTTTAGTCTGGCGGCTAGATCTCTGGGTGTATACATCGAGTTGTTGGTCAGCACCAAAAAACGAAGTCCCTGCTCACGCCAAGATTTGATTACATCGGCTGCCCCAGGAAGTGCTTGGCCTTCATGGACCAAAACCCCGTCCATGTCAGTAAGCCAACACTCTATTTTTCTTCTTTCAGCCATATCTCAATGTTACCCGTAACAAAGTTAGGCTTTAGTAGATGTCGGATAACAATAACAATCGCAGTCACGAGTTAAGCACTTGGGGCGTTGGACCTTGGCAGGGTGACTGGCCTGACCTCACCGATTCTGTTTATGATCCAGAATTACTAGCTAATGGTGACACCAGAAATGTAGTTGACAAATACCGCTACTGGAAAATGGAAGCAATTGTCGCTGATCTAGACAGCAGAAGACACAGCTTTCATGTTGCCATTGAAAACTGGCAGCATGATCTGAACATCGGTTCAATAGTTAGAAATGCCAACGCATTCCTAGCTAAAGAAGTTCATATCATCGGCAATAAACGTTGGAACAGGCGTGGTGCTATGGTAACCGACCGCTACCAACACATCAGACACCACGACACAGTTGAAGCATTCATCAGTTGGGCTAAATCCGAGAACCTACCCATTATTGCCATCGACAACGTACCAGGTTGCCAGAAGATAGAACAATACAGATTGCCTGAATCCTGCGTATTCCTATTTGGCCAGGAAGGCCCAGGCCTCTCTGAAGAAGCAATCAAAGCCAGCGATGTAGTCCTAGAAATAACTCAGTTTGGCTCCACCAGATCCATCAATGCCTCAGCAGCTGCAGCTATTACTATGCACAGCTGGGTTATGCAGAATGTCTTCGGGTAAACTTGTTTCGTGCCCTTTGGCTCAACGCCCCTGAATAAGAAAAGAGATTGCTATGCCTGCTTTTGTGATTGTAGGAGCACAGTGGGGCGATGAGGGCAAGGGTAAAGCAACAGACCTCTTGGCAGAACATATTGAATATGTCGTTAAGTTCAATGGTGGTAACAACGCAGGTCACACCGTTGTAATCGGTGATGAAAAATATGCACTTCACCTCCTGCCGTCAGGTATCTTGACCCCAGGTGTTATTCCAGTGATCGCTAACGGAGTGGTAATTGATTTGCATGTTCTATTTGAAGAACTCGATGCTCTAAATGCCCGCGGCATTGACACCAGTCGTTTGCGAATTTCAGCGAACGCGCATGTCATTACTCCGTATCACATCTCGCTAGATAAGACTGCTGAGAGATTCTTAGGCAAGCGTGCCATTGGAACAACTGGTCGAGGCATTGGCCCAACCTATGCGGATAAGATCAACCGGGTTGGTATACGTATTCAGGACCTGTTTGATGAATCAATACTTCGCCAAAAGGTTGAGGCTGCACTAGTTCAGAAGAACCAGTTGCTAAGCAAGGTCTACAACCGAGCTGCTATTCGAGTTGAGGAAGTTGTAACCGAGCTACTTAGCTACACAGAACGTCTTCGCCCAATGGTTGCCGACACATCACTCGAACTGTATCAGGCCATCGAGGCAGGTAAAAATGTATTGTTCGAAGGTGGACAGGCAACCATGCTAGATGTTGATCATGGAACCTACCCGTTTGTTACCTCATCAAATGCAACCGCAGGTGGCGCTGCAACTGGATCGGGGATTGGTCCTGGACTATTCCAGAACGTAATTGGAATTGTTAAGGCATACACAACTCGTGTTGGTGCTGGTCCATTCCCAACAGAACTGTTTGACGAGTGGGGTGAACTACTTCGCAAGACTGGTCACGAATATGGAACAACGACTGGTCGTCCTCGTCGTTGCGGATGGTATGACGCTCCGATTGCGCGCTACGCGGCTCGTATAAACGGGCTCACCGATTTTGTGCTAACCAAATTAGATGTGCTAACAGGCATCAAAGAAATACCTGTCTGTGTCGCCTACGATGTTGATGGGGTTAGACACGATGAATTGCCAGTTTCGCAGTCTGATTTCCATCACGCTAAGCCAATCTATGAGAACTTCCCTGGCTGGGAACTGGCTGCAGGAGCTTTGATGAACTTCCGGCCAATGCCCAGAACTACGTCAGGGCTCTAGAAAAGATGAGCAACTGTCGTATTTCAGCTATTGGCGTTGGACCTGATCGCGATGCGATTATTGTCCTGCACAACATGCTTGGCTAAGGCTTACAAGTCTCATCGCTTATCTTTTTACTCTTTACGAAATAGCCAATCAACACACTATTGAGACAGCTGCTGCTGTAACTAGCCAGTGGCGCGTGTTCAGTGCCATCCACAGAAATCAACGGAGACTTTAGTAGCTGTGCTGTTTCTTTAGAGAATGCATACGGTGTTACTGACTCACGCATGGAACCGACAATTAGCAGCTGCTTTCCCGAGTTATTGACTCTAGCCAAGGGCTCGGTTGGCGGATCTGGAATCTCCGGGTCATCGATGGCAATCTTCTTCCAATCAAGACCCATATCCTCGCCGTAATACTGATATCCGGAGGCATCGGAGTTTAGCTCTACCCAGCGTGGGGCAACCTTCTTTGCTTTTTCAAACAATTCTTTTTGCTCAGCAACAGACATTTCTTCTGGTGAGTAATCCATTGAGTTGACTATGGTCATTACCTCGTAGGAGTTATCTCTGACCAGCTTCTTATCTTCTAGGGTTGCACCTTGTAATGAATTTGGATCATATCCATCAAGGCTTAGGCCATACCACTCGAAGATGTCGTTGCTACCGGATTTAGCTAGTTCCTGCATGGCTTGAGTGAAGGCTTCATTAGCTTGGTCTTCTGGTAGGTAATTCATAGTCAGGATGCCACGAAGGAAAGTTGATTCGGAGCTAACCATTCGGCCAGGGACGTCCTCACTTTCAACTAAACCGGCAAAGCCAACAAGCTTGTCATCATCAGCTAGCTGACGGTAACTAAGTAATTCTTCGAAAGCTTCACTTACGGTTTGCCCAGATTGGCTACCGTAGTAAGCTAGCAGGCGATTGAGCATCGCTTCCTGCGCTTTGTAGTTTTCTAGAGCAGATTCGATTAGGTCTTCTCTGCTTGAAGTAGGACTGTCTAGCACGATCTTGCCAACTGAATCTGGGTAGGTTGAGACAAATAAACCAGCAATAGTAGTTCCATAGGATGATCCAATAAAGTTCAGTGGCCCATCTTTTAGTAACACCTTGCGCATGATTTCTAGATCATC
>RHAS01000069.1 GCA_010028615.1 Actinomycetota bacterium | reverse complement strand
GTAAGTTCTAGCTCGGTTAATAGGTCAACCAGTTCAGCGTTATCCCACTGGTACTTCTTGAAATATGAGGCAAGGCCTTTCATGAAGTTCTCTTGACCGACCCAGGCAACAAGAAGTCTTAGTACCGAACCACCCTTGGCGTAGGTGATTGCGTCAAAGTTGACCTGAACATCTTCTAGATCTCTAATGTTGGCAACCACTGGGTGAGTTGAAGGCATTTGGTCTTCGCGGTAGCCCCAGCTCTTTTCGTGTGATGCGAATGTAGTCCAGGCTTCTTTGAACTCGGTTGCTTCTGCAGTTGCGAGATATGAGGCATACTCGGCGAAAGATTCATTTAGCCACAGATCATTCCACCAACGCATGGTAACCAGATCGCCGAACCACATGTGAGCTAGTTCGTGCAGCACAGTGATAATTCGACGCTCTTTGATAAAGCCGTTTACTGCGCCACGGAAAACGTAGCTTTCAGTGATGGTAACTGCTCCAGCGTTTTCCATAGCGCCAGCGTTAAAGTCTGGAACAAAAAGCTGATCGTATTTATCAAATGGGTATGGGTAGTCAAATTGCTCTTCAAAGAACAAGAAACCTTCTTTGGTTTTTGCAAAAAGGTAATCAGCATCGATGTATTGCGCAAGTGATGATCTTCCATAAATACCGAGGGGAATAGTTCTGCCATCTGCACTAATTAGTTCATCGCGCCATTCAGAGTATGGGCCAGCAATGAGGGCAGTGATGTATGAGGAGATTCGTGGAGTTGGAGCAAATACCCAAACAGAGCTTCCGTCACCGCGGTCAACCGGGCTTGGGGTAGGTGAGTTTGAAATAACTTTCCATTTACTTGGTGCAGAAACCGTGAATTGGAATGTTGCTTTTAGATCAGGCTGTTCAAAGACAGCGAACATGCGTCTTGAGTCTGGAACTTCAAACTGAGTGTATAGGTAGACCTCGTTATCAACCGGGTCAACAAATCGGTGCAAACCTTCACCGGTGTGCATGTAGGGGTTATCGGAAACTACGACTAGTTCATTGCTAGCTTGTAGGTCATCTAATTGGATGCGCACTCCATCGGAGACTTTAGCAACATCGAGATCTTTACCGTTTAGGGTAACCCGATGGACAGTCTTGGTAATTGCATCAATAAAGGTAGAAGCCCCGATCATGTTGCTTGTGAACTTGACCGTGGTGGTCGCTCCAAAGACTTCCTCGCCTTTGAGTAGGTCTAATTCGACGGTGTATGACTGGACCTCAACGAGCTCGGCGCGTTCCCTGGCTTCGACGCGAGTTAGGTTTTCTCCTGGCATTTATAAACTCCAATGTTTTCTTTTGGACAACAGGAACTAGCCTAGTATTGTCCCGTAGCCTTGCGATTAGAGGAAACCATAATGCGTATTCACATCGCCACCGACCACGCTGGCCTAGAGCTAAGCCACTATCTAATTGAGCAATTGACTATGGCAGGCCATGAGGTATTTGACCACGGGCCAAAAGAGTATGACCCGCTCGATGACTATCCGGCTTTCTGTATAAACGCCGCTCTGGCCGTTAGAGCCGATGAGGATGCTGGGGAGCAGGCGCTAGGGATAGTCCTAGGTGGATCTGGTAACGGCGAGCAGATGGCCGCAAATAAGGTAAGGGGCATCAGAGCAGCTTTGGTCTGGAATTTGGACACCGCAAAATTAGCTAGATCCCACAATGATGCGAATGTGGTGGCAGTTGGTGCACGACAGCATAGCCAAGAGGAAGTTCTGGAACTAATTAATGCCTTCATCGCCGAACCCTTCTCCAACGATGAACGACATGTTCGTCGAATTGGCAAAATTGCAAGTTTTGAGCAAACCGGAGAAATTCTCTAGCTATGCCCGAAGGTCATTCCGTTCAACGGACTGCTAATTGGTTTAACAAGCATCTAGCTGGTAGCAAAGTCAAAGTTGACTCACCGCAGGGGAGATTCTCATCTAGCGCAAAATTGGTAACTAACCGCAAGTTAGTTAAGGCAAGGGCTATCGGCAAGCAACTGTTTTTAGATTTCGAGAACAATAAAACTGTTCGGGTTCATCTTGGCATCTATGGCAAGTGGCGCTACTTTGATTCAAATAAAGTCGAATCCATCGGTCAGGTTAGAGCAAGGTTTTACAACGCAGATTATTTAGCCGACCTTCGAGGACCAACCATCTGTGAGGTCATCGAAAGCAGCGTGGTAGATCAGCATAAAAAGCGTTTAGGGCCAGATCCAACCAACCCGGATCCAAGGAAGCTAAACCAAGAACGTTTTGTGACAAAAGTTAGAGCATCCAAATCTGCCATTGGCCTACTTTTGATGAATCAGAGTGTTATCAGTGGAGTTGGCAATGTTTATCGGGCCGAACTGCTGTTTAGAGCAAAAATAAGCCCACATCGACCAGGTAACACCCTTACTGAAAAACAGGCGTTAGCGCTGTGGCAGGATGCCGTTATTCTCATGAAAGTCGGGGTAGCGAAAGGGTTCATGGTCACCAGGCAAGAGCAGTTGAAATCCAAGAAGATCTTTGATGAGCGAAACTACGTCTATAAAAGGGAAGGACTTGGCTGTCTTCGGTGCCGAGGCAGTATCGCCTTGGAATTAATGGCTACCAGGAAGCTTTATTGGTGTCCGGGGTGCCAGAAATAAGGTTTTAGTTGGAGCGGATGACGGGAATCGAACCCGCACCATCAGTTTGGAAGACTGAGGCTCTACCATTGAGCTACATCCGCGTATTAGTGCTAATACATTCTATGGTCTAAGATTAGTCAGGTTGTTATGTTCTGAGGAAACTCAGAGCCGCTGACTCCGGGGTGTAGCGTAGTGGCTAGCGCGCCTGCTTTGGGAGCAGGATATCGCAGGTTCGAGTCCTGTCACCCCGACCATTTGCATTAAAAACAACCCGGCTTACCACTTGGAAAGCCCCTGTTCAGGAGAAAACCGTTGAAAACCACTGTTGAGCGTTTAGCCCCTACCAGAGTAAAACTCACCATTGAGGTAACTCCTGAAGAGTTCAAGCCAAGCCTTGACCACGCCTATGAGCACATCGCCGAACAGGTAAACATCCCAGGTTTTCGCAAAGGCAAAATTCCACCGGCGATCCTAGATCAGCGCGTAGGTCGTCCGGCGATTCTGGCTCACGCCATCAACGACGGTTTGGATTCTATTTACCGCCAGGCTATCGATCAGGAAAAACTTCGCCCACTCGGTGCTCCGAAAGCTGATGTGCAAAAAAGCCCAGATGAAAAGAGTTTCACCGGGGATCTGGTGGTTGCAATTGAAGTTGAGGTTAGACCAGAACTTAAGCTTCCTGTTATTAGGGGACTAAAGGTTACTGTCGATGCGATCAAGGTTGAAGATGCAGAAATCGATGCCGAGGTTGATCGTTTGCGCAGCCGCTTTGGAAAACTTAACACTGTTGACCGCCCTGCCGCTAATGGTGATTTCACATCCATCGATCTAGTGGCAACTCTAGATGGCGAACAAATTGACCAAGCGCAGAACATTTCTTATGAAATTGGTAGCGATTCGCTGCTAGATGGAATTGATGAGGCGCTAATTACGCTTACCGCAGGTGAAACCACCACCTTCAAGAGCAAGCTCGTCGGTGGCGAGAAAGCCGGTGAGGAAGCAGAAATTACGGTAACTCTAAACGCCGTCAAGGAACGCGAACTGCCAAAGATTGATGATGAGTGGGCCAAGTTGGCTAGCGAGTTTGACACCGTTGCTGAACTAAAAGTTGGTTTAGCAAATGAGATTAAGCGCAGCAAGTCATACACCCAGGGACTTCAAGCTAGAGAACTACTAACTGAAAAACTATTAGAGCTAGTCGATGTTCCAGTTTCTCAAGAACTTGTAGAGCAGGATGTGCTTCGCCACCTCGAAGGTGAAGGTAAGACAGTTGATGATCCACATGCAGTTGAAGTTCGTGAGGAATCAACCAAGTCTTTCCAGGTGCAGATGCTGCTTGATTCAATCGCCGAAGCCGAAGAGGTAAGGGTTAACGAGAATGAATTGCTGCAGTATCTGATTCAGGCTTCACAGTCATACGGAATGCAGCCAAATGAATTCGTAAAGTTAGTTGATGAGCAGGGCCAGATTCCCTCCTTCGTAGCTGAAGTAGCTAGACGCAAGGCGCTATCGATTGTTCTTGAGGCAGCCCAGATCACTGACAGCGATGGCAACCCAGTTGATCTTGCAGAGTTTGCTAAAACTGACGAAACTGCTGATTCTGAGCAGGAAAACGCCTAGTTTCCTGCACTTTGCCTATGGCGAACATAGGAATGAATAACGCTCTTACTCGGTTATCTTGATTAGGCAAAGCAATTTGCAGATAGAGGAGCAGTAATGGTTGAAAACACCCCAATGAGCAACGTGTTTGAACGTTTGTTGAAAGATCGCATTATTTGGTTAGGCGATGACGTCCGAGATGACAACGCCAACGAGATTTGCGCCAAGATGCTACTTTTGGCTGCTGAAGATTCAACCAAAGACATCTTTCTCTACATCAACTCACCAGGCGGATCAATTACCGCAGGTATGGCTATCTATGACACCATGCAGTATGTTCCAAACGACGTGGTAACCGTCGGTATTGGAATGTGTGCATCGATGGGACAGTTCCTATTGACAGCAGGAACCAAGGGTAAGCGTTTTCTAACTCCTAACACCAGAGTGCTTCTGCACCAACCACTTGGTGGTTTTGGTGGAACAGCTGCTGATATCCAAACTCAGGCTTTTTTGATCAACGACATGAAAAAGCAACTAGCTGCGATCACCGCAAAACAAACCGGAAAAACTGTTGAGCAGGTAATGGCTGATGGAGATCGTGACCGTTGGTTTAATGCTCAAGAAGCTTTGGAATACGGCTTCGTCGATCACATTCAAGAATTTGCCGCAGTCTCAACCGGCGTAGGTAAGAAGTAGGAGAAAGCAAGATGACTAAGAAGAATATGCCTCAGGCTCGCTACATTCTCCCTTCTTTCGAGGAACGCACACCTTACGGTTACCGTCACCTTGATCCATACACCAAGCTCTTTGAAGACCGAATTGTCTTCCTCGGAGCTCAAGTAGATGATGTAACGGCTGACGATATCATGGCGCAGCTTCTTGTACTAGAAAGCCAAGATCCAGATCGTGACATCACGATGTATATCAACTCGCCTGGTGGATCATTTACTGCGCTAACTGCAATCTATGACACCATGCAATACATCAAGCCACAGGTTCAGACAGTTTGCTTGGGTCAAGCTGCCTCTGCTGCGGCAGTGTTACTTGCCGGTGGAGCTC
>RHAS01000068.1 GCA_010028615.1 Actinomycetota bacterium | reverse complement strand
GTCGTGGCAGGGGGTTCAAAGATTCCAATGGTCAAAATGGCGCAGCCGTAATCAGATTTGCCGATGCCGATGAGTTTAGAAAACTAGAGAAAAAAAATGGTCATCATGGCGTTCGTACAAAACTGAAAGATGACGGAAAGGGAATCGAATACACGGACGGCAAGGGTCGGGGAAAAACAAAACCAGCTCAAGGCGGTCCTATAGGCGATGCTGATTTTACCCCAGACGAGCTTCCCCCAAGCGTGCGTAAACGCGTAGCTGCCGCATGGACCCGCAGCCGCCAAAATTTAGGAGAGTGGATTCGTAATCTGGACCCACTTCTGGAAGACGATTCAAAGTCAAGAAGGCAAAAACGTCGCCAGCAGCGCAGCAAGCAGAAGACGGTAAGTGCTGCGCGCGCAACAAACATATTAACCGAAATGCTGGGGAACGAACCAGACGACGTCGGGATAGATAGATTTTTGCATAGGGGTATGGGAGCTACGTCGAACTACAAAGAATCTGGTTTTGACTTTGATTTTCTTGACGAAGTGTTCACCAATGACCCTAGCGCGCCAGCACGTCGCTATGGATGGAATGAAACAGTCGGCACGCCAACACAAGAATTTGAATACCTAAAGGATTTAGTAGACAGAATTGTCAGTGAACATGGTGCAGAGGTAATGACTAATTCTGCCGACTCAGCAAATGATTTGGCAACACTGCTGCAGGTAATTAGAAATAGTTCACGCAACAACGACGGTACAAAACTTCAGTCACCGATGTCGTATCACAATGCAAGGGTTGTTGAACTGTTTGATGGTGAAGAATCACGCAAGGTAATAATGCTGGACACTATTACCATGCTTCCGTGGTATGGCCTGGAAGACGGCGATGTTGAGTTCCAAGATGGGACATCCGGTCTTGTCTCAATAACATCAAAAAGCTCCGAAATCAATGCTCCACAGAATGTTGTTGAACTTGCTGAAGCAGGGAAACTTAGCCTTCGCGAGTTAGTTTCAATGGCACGAGATGCTAATACAGCGGGTAATAGTGGTTATATTAGAGGCGGCCAGGCTTTGGGTTACTCGCTTCCAGACGGTGAATGGACAGTCGTACCGTGGAACTCAACGCGAGAAATAGCATTTAACCGCGCTGGCGCACCACTGCTAATTGCTGCTGATTCTTACTATGGAGGATATGGTTTCCAAGAGGGGACATCGAGCACTCATATTCCTGGTTCACGGGCGTCTACTGTTGACATACGAACCGGTGGCCTTATATCTGGGCGGATGGGCAAGGAAACAATCCTTACGCCCGAGGGCGAGGATACGTGGGAAAACTCGTCAATTGACCCATGGACAGGCCTACCGCTGGACCCAAATATGCAAGCAATGTTTACTACTGGTCCACGTTTAACTGGTGGCGGCCGAAGGAAAACACGTAGAACCAGAACGGGTGCATCACCGCAGAAATCAGGTATTGTCCAACGTTTCCTAACTGGCGAGGGTAGACAAATGGCCCGCGACCGCCGTGAGGCTAAACGGGTCATCAAAGGAAAGCTTCCCCGCGATACGCGTCCTATTCGGCAACGTATACAAGCAGCAGCGCTTGAGAGGGGACGGCGTGTAACTGGAGAAGCACGACCAGAATGGTTGCAAGCTCCGGACGTTGATAGGTCTGTGCTCGAACGCGAATCGTTAATTGCGACTGGTCAATTGCCAGATGCGCCAGCAAATGCAAACAGGGTGAAGCTGCCGTATATCTATGATTTCCCAACACCAAAAGAGTTCCCCCAGGGAGCTGATTGGGTTAACTCTGGCGATAACCGGCAACGAATGGATGAATTAAATGACTCACTATACGACTTGGGTCAATCATTCTATCCACCTGTAAAACAAGAAGATATAGACAGAGCACCAGAATTAGCGGAACTTGTCGACGAGTGGCAAAAAGACCTTAACGACCCATCGCAACAATCTCTTCCAGATGAGTCATCAAACTGGGGGCATGCGGCATGGGTGCCAGATGGACCAGTCACATACGTGTTTGATGCCCGCGATGAAACAATGCCACCGATTGCAATAGTACACACGGACAGCGGCACAACACACCTCATTGGCAAAGATGGAAAACACCTTGTCTCTCTTGTAGCCAGAAGGGCAGCAAATGGCGAAGCTGTATGGGTCCCGGTCGGTTCGCGTGCGACACACATAAAGCTCAACGGAGATAATGAACAGCAGTCTGGTTTCATTCAAACATTGCTTGGAAGGTTTAGGCGTAGAGATGCGCGACAAAGGGAAGAAACGAAACCGGGTATTGCTGGTCTACGCCAGCGCCGTAGAGCATTAACGCTTCGTGAGCAGCCAAACGGCGGGGAGTGGGGGATTCAACAGTTTAAAGACCACGCTGAATCACTTGGTGTTGATAATGCCAATATTGTGGGTCCGTATTCGTTCCCCACACAGGCGCGAGTTGGAGTCTTACTAGATGAAATGGGTCCATACGACAGTAGACCAATTTTTGATTCAGCAGAGAGAATTGCCAATAGGCTCGAGGCCCAACTAAAACGTCAGCTTGGTCTAGCGCCATCAGATGAACTGACTACCGCCGCAGTGCGAGACAAAATAGAAGACCTTAAAGCAGCGGGCAGAAGCAGAGAAGCAGGAATAATGACTAACGACCTGCACGACCTTGCAGTTCTGGACGATATTCTTCAATCCGGCGATGCCTCATTAGTTGACAACCTCAAGCCGGGTAGAAGACATCAAATAATCGAGGAATATCCTACATTTACTCTTACTGAACAACAGAAAAAACGGCGTAGACCTTTTAGTGCCGCTGATATTGTCACGCCAGCAGATGCCAGTATTAGCCAAGCTGGAAGACTCCGGCCGCGCGTCAGAACATTCACATCGGGAAAGCCGATACTCTACGAGCCATCCCCAAATGCATCAAGCCAAATTCCACCCCGTGTACAAACAGGTCCAGCGTTAATACCTGGAGTTGGCGACGTAACCGGAACAATCGTGTTCCAAAACGGTAAATACTTTGACACAACAACAGGAAAATATCTAGAAGACCTATCAGGCCTCGATGCTACGTCTCCAGACATTGTGTTTATTCCAACAAATATGGATGACGCATTAACCAATGGCATCGACTTCATTGGAGACAGCTGGCCACTAATTCGTTTAGATGCAGGTCCTGGAATGCCAACACGCAATGCAGCGCTTATTGCCCCAGGAGAACCTAATCCCACAATGCCTAAAACGGGCAGCAGACGCAATGCAATTAACAGAATCACATCTATCCCTGAATCGTTTACGGAAGCTTTTCACTTAATACGAAATAGATGGAGAGTATTAGCAGCTGGCGATTCACGCCAGGTTGGGTTGCGCTGGGGATTATCTGTTCATAGCACATCAGAACGACTGGATACAACCGGCAATCCTATGTTGTCGGTTGCTGATGGCTTAGAATCGGAGCTGGGACTTTCCAGCATTTTTGCACCAGTTAACAACCCACGCTCAAGCGGTAGTGGCGCGTCAATAGCCACCCTTATCAGCGCACTCCGTGGACAGTCACGTAAATCCACCAACCCACTATTTGCTGAATTTTTAGATGAATCAGTATTAAGCGAATCAGAACTGCGGGCATTCCCAACAACTACAGATAGGTCTGGATTTGCAGGAGGAACAAGGTCTGTATTTGCCGTACTTGACGCACTTGGGGTAAGAACAAATTTACCGTTTGAAACAATCTATGTACCCGCTGGCGGCAGTGCCGACCAAATCACACAGCTGCCTGGCGGTTGGGACATATTTGATGATACAAGCGCAAAAACATTGGCAATGCGCCATCTAAACGAGGCTCTTCAGCTTGACTATGTTGTAGAACGGATGAGACAAACACTGTCCAATGGTCTTCAGGCCAACTGGGACGGAATGTATGGAACGCGGGTTGGCGGCTCATATGACCTTACTCCTGCCATGCTGGAAAACCTCGAGCGCCAAAGGGAGATGGCGTGGACCAGGGCAACGCAATCGTTAGTGACTGCCATAAAGGAAGCAGAGACCGCGCGTAACGATGCATTACGTAATTGGCGTGAGAGTTTCAGCGCTGGATTCGACGCTAACGAAGACGAAACATGGGACATAACAGAATTTATTAGTCACGGCGTTAATGCGGAACAGTTGCAAGCGTTATTGACAAAACATGTATTAACAAATCCTGTTGTGATGGATTCATTCGCATATTCATCCATACGTAGAATGGAGGAAGATGCTAAAGCGACCAATCAGCGCATGGAAAGATTGGCATTACTCAAAGCGCAAGCTGCTGCTGTGGGGTTGCGCAATAAGGCAACATACACTCCGGATGATATCGACCCCATTACGCTAACTCCAATCCTAGACCCTCATGGAGATGGTGCTGTGCAGGCTGCACCAGACAGAACGGTTCCAGAAATCCTGCAAACAATAGATGAACATGCCGCATCTGGATTTTCAGTTGAGCCAACCATCGACCCAGCTACCGGCACATCTGCTTCTAATCCAATTCTTGATGAGCAGATTGAGGCGCTCGCGTTAGTTGATTTTACTTATCAAAAAGGGCTTGCTGCGTGGAGTAGCGTAACAGCAAGCCAGCTCAGTGATGAATATGGGTATACGGGGACGCCTGAAGCAGACAGTCAATATGGTCACCTAGAGCTTGACTCGTTGCCACCGGAGGCAACTGCTGCTTACGGCTCATCATGGCCAGACTATTGGCCAATAACTGAAGCCTCAGGATTTAATGGCCATCCAATTCTGCTTAGCGCAACAGAGTTTAGAGAACTGGCAACTATTGAAGATGCAAACGGCAATAGGCAAGCACTCCCAATTGCTAGAGGAACGGAATCTCCGGCTAGAAATGGCCTATCTGCGAGAATGCTGGCGCGCTTAAGACGTGCGGTTTATGGACGCTCTGGAGAGCAGCACGGCCCTGGAGAATATTGGACCGGTAAACCAAGCTCTTGGGATAAATTTCGTTCCGAAGGAACCATCGGGTTAATACTGCGAGGAAGACACAGAGTTGGGTCTGTTGAAATATTAATAACAGAAGATGGCTCGACGGGTGGCAACCGTGATAGGGGAATTTTGGCCGGCCACGCCTATAATGCGTTATTTGCAGTAGCAAATGCCCTGGGTGCCCCGGGTTTTAGGGCCGGTGTTAACTGGTCGCACGGCGGCGAATACCGGGCGAGCTTGCCAGAAGCTGTAATGGACCCGGTAACCGGTATGTACAATCCAGCTGACCTAGATGCTCTACAGCGCGCCGTTGACGAACTGCTCCGCCCAGGAGATGCGTCACGAGGC
>RHAS01000067.1 GCA_010028615.1 Actinomycetota bacterium | reverse complement strand
CCAAAGTCAAAAAAGACGCTGTCGCTAATAATTAAGCCTGGATCAAATTTGCTACCATCCAAAGCTTGGCTACTCGGAACATAGGTTAGGCCAACTACGGTCAATAGCGTTGATACCGCAATAACCAGAAGTTTTTTTAACCTAGAGATCCTCACTCGATGTTTACCTCAACCGACTTCGACGTTCCGTCATAGTTTTTAGATTCGTATCTAACTGTGATAACTCCAGCACCTTTTGGCAATCCACCAAGGGGGATCTCAATCGGCTTGCACTGAGTGTTGCTTGCATTAGATTCTGCAGTCGTTGAAGCTTTCACAGTTTTACCGCCACCGTTGAAGGTCGCGGTGCAGGTGCCGCCATCTTCACTGAAATTATTAGCCGATGCGATTACCTGGACAATACCGTTCGGGGTATCCACATAAGCATCAAGAATTTCCACTTCAGCCTTGGCTTTATTTGTTGGCTGTGGGCTTGGCGTCTCGGTTTCAGTTTCAGTGGGAGTTGGTGTGCTGCTGTCTGTCGGGCTTGGGCTATCGGTAGGTTTTCCCCAGTTCGGGTATAGCAAAGTGCAGCCGCTTAGAACACCAATCAAAGTCAGGCAAATTACAACAAATCTGAAGTTTTTCATATTATTCAGACTAACTTTTTTTACTGAAAAAAGGTCTCTGCGAAACTGTGAGAACGCTTAGTTATACTTTCTCAACTTCTCGGCAATTAGATGTCTCATCAACCAAAAATCAGGATTATCCGCCTGTATCACTGGATAACTCAACTGCAAACTCTTTAAACCTTTAGCTTTTGCCTTGAACGCAAGATCCATAAGCTTCGGCACATCTCCTGCAGGAATGTCAGTTGTGACCAACTTTGCTCCTGCTCCAGCTATCGCACCAAAACGGAATAGCAGAGTTTGCAGGTCAATCTTTTTCAGAACTATGTTTTCAACCTCACGCTGGCGACGCATGCGGTCATAGTCGTTGGTGTTGTGCCTCGACCTGGCATACCAGAGTGCGGTTCTACCATCCATGTGCTGTCGGCCTTTTTCAATCCAACCCATAGCATCTGGGCAATAAGAACCGCGTTCATTATCGGCTGGGACACAGTCCTGTTGCCCACCAATTGGTAAGGCTTTTTTCACGTTGACTTCAATGCCGCCGATGGCATCAATCAACCCGACAAAGCTTTTCATATTGATCATTACGTAGGCATCGATCTTCAAACCAGTCACCCACTGGACAGCCGACTTAGTAGCCTCCATACCGGCAGTCGAGCCCTGCTTTTTGGCATTTGGGTATAGATACGCGTAGTTATCCATCGTCGATTTATAAATTGCATTTAGTAGACATGGCCCACCGCAATCGTGGTTATAGCCGTAGGGGTATACCTTCTTGATTGGGGTACCCGGTGTGAATTGAATACGTGACAAATTTCTAGGTAAGCCAATGTTTACCGTGTTCCCTGTTTCAGCGGAAATAGAAATTACCGAGATGCTATCTGGTCGAAGACCAAACCGGTTTGATCCCGAGTCCGCTCCAAGGAGCAGGATGTTGTAGCGACCTTTGTGCGGTTCAAGAGAGCCGTTATCGACAAACATTTTCTTAATTAGGTTGCTAGCCGTGATTGCCGTTGATCCGATGGTGCCGGTGAAGAAAGCAATCAGTGCCGCGTAGCAGATGAATAGAACTCCGAGCGGAATCGCTATCAGCGGGTTTAGTAACAATGTGAAGATGGCTAATTTTGAAACAAGTGCAAATAAAATTGCCAGCACCGCTAAAGCCCAGAAGCCCAATGTGAAGATAATTCCAATACGGCCCAATCGACGATTACCGGCTAAGACCTGAGCAGAACCAGGGATAAATAAGTTCAGCAGAATTATCCACCAGGCGCGCTTTACTAACTGGCTCGAGCTGGCCCGACGAGTATCTCTAAACGGGGTCAGTGCTTCAGGCTGGGAACTATTAGATCTCATAGTTGAGATTTGAGATTCTGATTCTTCGCAGCAACCTGCTTTTTTAGCGCTTCACTAAATTCATCCAACGCTTTAGCAACGCGGTCGTCAAAAGTACCAATTATTCTGGCGGCCAAAATTCCTGCATTGCGAGCGCCGTCTATCGAAACTGTGGCAACCGGTATCCCCGCAGGCATCTGAACAATAGAGAGCAGCGAGTCCATTCCGTCCAAACTTTTTAGTTTCACCGGAACACCAATAACCGGCAGAGTTGTCACCGAAGCGATCATGCCTGGCAAGTGCGCAGCTCCCCCAGCACCAGCGATGATTACTCGAATACCTCTAGATGCGGCAGCTTTACCCCACTCCATCATTAGCTCTGGAGTTCGGTGCGCAGAGAGAACCTCAACCTCGTATTCGATTCCGAATTCCTTTAGCGCCTGAGCGGCATCACTCATAACCGACCAGTCTGAGTCAGAGCCCATTACAACACCAACGAGGGGTTTAGTCATTTGAACTCCTTAGCCAACCGATACAACCCAATTTTAGAATTGCCCAGGCTAAAAAGCGGTTAGGCGTGCAACGCCTGCTTTGCGGCTAACGCAATATCCATGGCTTCGGCTAGTGATTGATCAGATAAAGCTGTGATGTGACCCATCTTCCGACCCTTACGCGCTGACTTACCGTAGGTGTGAACATGTGCTCCTGACACTGTTAGGGCTTTATCAAAATGTTCAACAAAATGATTACTTTCATCTACCCCAAGCAAATTCAGCATCACTGCAAAATTCTTAGTTGGTGAGATAGCACCTAAAGGCAAATCAGCAACAGCTCGAAGGTGCTGCTCAAACTGTGAGGTAATTGATCCTTCGATGCTGAAATGCCCAGAGTTATGCGGTCGCATGGCAAGTTCATTTATAAGCAATCTGCCATCAGCGGTTTCAAACATCTCGACTGCTAAAACTCCGGTAACCGAAAGTCCTTGAGCAATTGCTCTGGCAATATTTGCAGCCTGTTCTAAGTCGGCATTTGGTGCAGGTGATAAAACTTCGCTACAGACGCCATTTTTTTGAACAGTTTGAACAACCGGCCAACTCAACCACTCACCGCTAACACTTCTTGCAGATAGTTGCGCAAGTTCTCTGACGAATTCAACTTTTTCCTCAACCAGCAAAACTTCAAATTGTTCGAACCAACCAGTTGCCTGCGAGGCATCGGTTAGAAACATCACACCTTTACCGTCATAGCCTCCTGTTGGAGTCTTCAGCACCGCGCTACCTCCGACCTCGGCTAAAAAGTCAGAGATCTCTTGAATACTGCGAACCGCTTTCCAACGCGGCATCGGTAGGCCTAACTCAGCCAAACGCTCACGCATCAGTAATTTGTTTTGTGCAAAGGTGAGCGCTTTGGATGAAGGTTGAACATTAAATCCTTCAGTTTCTAACGCCTCAAGAATTCGGATTGGAACATGCTCATGATCAAAAGTTATTACGTCAACAGTTTCGGCAAATTTTCTTACAGTATCCAAATCTGTGTAATCGCCGACTTGGCTGGCGGCAAGTTGAGCTGATGAGTCTTCGCTTTCAGCCAAAACTTTTATTTCAAAACCTAGCTGTTGGGCAGGAGTTATCATCATGCGAGCGAGTTGTCCGCCACCGATAACGCCGAAAGTTTTAACCACGCCCTATTGTCCCACGCCGCTACGGGTGGCAAGAAATCGTTCTAGTTCTTTAGTTAGCTTTTTGGCATTCGGCACCCGCGGAATAATCAGGTCCACACCGAATTCACGATGCAGATGGATATTTCCCGCTCGCATCAATCGAGCAAAGAAACCGCGCTGAAGGCTAACTCCAGTAAATTCACCCCAGGCAGCGCTTTGCTGCTTGGTGCCAAAAATCCCAGTTCTAACTAACACGCGATTGCGCGTTAGCGTCGTCCGATTGGTTAGGTACCTAAGCGACGGAAAAAACCAGAAAAACAGAACAACCAGTGCACTTACCGCCAGGATGATCTGCTGCTGTAAAACTTCAGTAAATCTGGCGGTGAGAAATATAAATAGCGCGGAGCTAACTCCAAGAACAAACAGCGGAACTACCAGCAAAGTCGAGTTCGATCTGACAGTTGCTAACTTTTCATCGCTAAAGTTTTCATTCACAGTTGTTATTGTCGCAAGTGCTGGATGTCTCCAGCGGCAACGGCACGAATTTCAGTAGGGTTATCCATCGCGATAAGCAGCCTGCCTTGAGGGTCCAAACCGATGGCTTTACCTTCAAATGAAGAACCATCAGGCAATGAAACTGAAACTTCTGAGCCGATTGTTGAACTTACTGACAATAGCTCCTGCTTCAACTCTGAATTTTCAACTTCTCCAGCTAAATCCAGAAGCTCATCGTAAATTCTTTTCAAACCCGCCAAATAGCGCACCAGGATGTCATCTAATTGAAAACCAGTCACCCCGTGAAGCAGTAACGAGGTAGCAGTTGGTATCGGTAGTTCATCCTTGGACTGACTCAGATTTAAACCCGCACCAATAACCACCGCAGTGCCATCTGGAAGCACTTCAGCCAGAATCCCGGAGATCTTTTCTCCATTTACTAGAACGTCATTTGGCCACTTGACGCTAACCTCGGCATCATCGAGCAAACTCGCAACCGCGTTGCGCATCGCCAAGCCAGCAGCAAGTGGCAACCAGCCAAAACTGGAAATATCAAAACTGCTTGGCCGCAATAGCACCGAAACAGCGAGTGCCTTTCCTGCCCTGGCTTCCCAAACTCGATCTAGTCGGCCGCGGCCAGCGGTTTGATTATCAGTGACCACAACCGAGAAATCCGGCCAGTCGGCGGAATTTTGGGATTGAGTCAATAAATATGTGTTTGTTGAGCCAATTTCAGGCAAATATTCAAGTCTTGAGGCAAATTCTTGGCTCGCAGTTAGTTCCATAGCCTTTAGGTTAGCCCTTCCTACCGACACCTCTTGGATAGAGTTGCAGTGAGCCTTTCAAGTATTGGAGAAGAAGCTGTGAACGAGAAAGACACAACTGACCTTTCGACCACCGCGGGAAAGATAGAAGACTTACGTCATCGCTATCACGAAGCTGTCTACGCTTCCGGTGAGGCGGCTATTGCCAAACAGCACGCCAAGGGTAAAAAGACCGCACGTGAGCGTATTGAACTTCTATTAGATCCAAACTCTTTTGTTGAGATGGATGAATTCGTCCGTCACCGCTCAACCGCATTCGGCATGGACAAGAACCGTCCCTATGGTGACTCTGTGGTTACCGGCATCGGCACCATCGGCGGTCGCCAGGTAGCGCTTTTCTCCCAGGACTTCACCATATTTGGTGGCTCGCTAGGTGAAGCAGCCGGAAACAAAATCATCAAGATTATGGATCTAGCTATCGCGACTGGGGTTCCACT
>RHAS01000066.1 GCA_010028615.1 Actinomycetota bacterium | reverse complement strand
AAGCGCAAGATACCCGTTGTTTACTACACACCGACTCAGGTCAAGGCCGCTGTTACGGGATCAGGTAGCGCAAAGAAACCTCAGGTGAGCTCTGTAGTGATGAAGATACTAAAGCTCGGGGAGTCTCCAAAGCCTGCTGACGCAACCGATGCGCTCGCAATAGCAATTACAGCTGCTTGGCGTGCTGGCATAGAAAAAGTTGATAGTTCTCTCACCTCGGCGCAGATCAAATGGAGAGATGCCGAAAACGCTGCCAAGAAAAGACGTAGCTAACGGTTATGGTTATCTTGTGATAGCCCACCTAAAAGGAATTGTTGCTCGTAAGACAAACAGCACTCTTGTCATAGACGTTTCTGGTGTCGGTTACCTGGTTCATGCGACCAACACACTAACAGCTGAAGCAAAACTCGGTCAAGAAATAACTCTGCAAACAGTCCAGACTTTTCGCGAAGATCTAGTTCAACTATTCGGATTTGAATCAGTTGAAGAGGTAGATATTTTCAATCTCCTAGGCACAGTTACCGGTGTAGGCGCAAAAACAGCTCTTAGCATCATCAACTCTCTTGGAGTTCAGGGCATTAAGAGCGCTGTGGCAGGTGCCGAAGTAGAGAAATTCAATTCGGTCAGCGGAATTGGACCAAAAACCGCCAAACTAATCATTCTCTCTCTAACCGGAAAACTCGTCACCGAGAACCACTCAGACACCGCTCCATCGGTTGCTAACGTGATAAGCGCTCTGACGAATCTGGGTTTCCAAGAACGAAAAGCTCGCTCTGTAACCGAAGAACTCGTTAAGGAACATGCGGATCTGACCGAGCAAGAACTACTTCGCCAAGCCTTAAGCTCACTCTCGGCAGCCAGGAGAGTGTCAGGCAATGACTGACGAGCTATTGTCAAGTAAATCTGATTCTTCTGATCTGGCTTTTGAAGGCGCTATTCGTCCAAATTCACTTAATGAGTTTGTCGGCCAGACAAAAGTAAGGGAGCAGATAAAACTCCTAATCGATGCAGCAAACATACAGTCACGAACTCCAGATCACATCTTGTTAGCGGGTCCGCCAGGGCTTGGTAAGACTACATTGGCAATGATTGTCGGGCATGAGACTGGAAAGCCAGTTCGACTAACCAGCGGACCAGCCATCCAGCATGCAGGTGATTTAGCTTCTATTTTGTCTTCCCTCTACGCGGGAGAAGTTCTTTTTATAGATGAGATACATAGAATGTCGCGGGCTGCTGAGGAACTTCTCTATTTAGCAATGGAGGACTACCGGGTAGATGTCATGGTCGGTAAAGGAGCTGGAGCAAACAGCATCTCTTTAGATCTAGAGCCATTCACTCTAATCGGCGCAACAACAAGATCCGGACTTCTTCCTAATCCTCTTCGAGACAGATTCGGCTTTACGGCGAACCTTGATTTTTACAGCTCAGAAGAGCTCCACAAAGTGCTCGAAAGAGCAGTTGGTCTTATGAGCTTGCAGGCTGAAACCAAGGCCCTGGAAAGTATCGCTTCTAGATCTCGTGGAACACCTCGAATTGCAAATCGACTTCTTCGCAGGGTAAGGGATTTTGCGTTGGTAAATTCGAGCTCGGTTATTGATTTAGAACACGTGAATCGAGCTCTAGAGCTATACGAGGTCGACAACCTAGGTTTGGACCGTCTAGATAAGGCAGTTCTGCGCGCGCTAATTGAGAGATTTGGCGGTAAACCAGTAGGCCTAAATACACTTAGCGTCGCTATAGGGGAAGAGCCGGACACCATCGAGTACGTAGTCGAGCCCTACCTAATCAGAGCTGACTTACTTGTTAGGACTACAAGAGGACGTCAGGCAAGCGCTCTCGCTTACCAGCACCTGGGCTTCCCGGTCCAACAAGGTGACTCAGGATTATTCGATTAGTCTCGGCTATAATCGGGTAGTTGCCCAATTTTGGAAAAGAATGGACCCTGATGAACCCCGCTGACCTGCTGTTTTTTGCCATTATTGCCGCCTTTTTGCTATTTATCATCTATAGCAATAAGAAGAAGAAGGAAGCTGCGATAAAGCTCTCAAATTCTGTGGTAGTCGGAGCAAAAGTCGTCATGCTTTCTGGAATTACAGGCAAAATTTCTTCCATAACAGATGACACAGTGATCGTAGAGTCAACTCCCGGAACAAAGCTTGAGTTTCTCAAGGGTGCAGTTAGAAGCGTGGTTGAAGCACCTGTAGCAAAAGAACCAGCTGCAAAGAAGAAGTCCAAGCCCGCCGCGAAAAGCGAAAAGTAAGTAAAGAACATAGGACTCAAAGATGGCTAAGAACGGAATTATAAAGTCAGCTCGCAGAGCGTTGCTGTGGCTTACAATCATCACGCTCGGTATACCAGCACTAATAGGTGCAAACATGCTTGCTGGTGATGAGAAGACTACTTTTGTACCGAACCTAGCGCTTGATCTTTCGGGTGGTACACAGATTATCCTTACTCCAGTTGTCGCCGCAGGTCAGCAGGTACTTCCAGAACAGCTGAATCAAGCCGTTGGTATCATTCGTCAACGTGTTGACTCAACCGGTGTTAGCGAAGCGCAGATCAACACCTCTGGAAATAACATCGTCGTCTCTATTCCTGGTATCCCTGACAAAAACACTCTCGCACTTATCAAGAGTTCCGCGAAGCTTGAGTTCAGAGCGGTATTGGCGGCATCGGCTGGTTCAAAAACTCAGATTGGCGCACAAGGTAGCACACCAATAAAAACTTCGAGTGCAAAGCCCACAGATGCCAGCGACCTTAATTGGGTCAGTGCAAAACTCCAAAAGGAGTACGAGAACCTTGACTGTAGTAAAACTTTCCGTGAGCCTGGGCAGGTTGACCCTGAGGATGTACCTCTAGTTACCTGTGCTAGAGGAGGCTATGAGAAGTACATTCTCGGACCCGTTGAGCTTACAGGGTTGCAACTTGAGGACGCCGAGGCTGGAACAGTCACTGGAGCCAACGGTGCTTCAACAAACGAGTGGGCTGTAAATCTAGATTTCAATGCCGAAGGTGGGGACAAGTTCGGAAAAATCACCAGCCGGTTGTATCCCTTGACTGATCCTAGAAATAGATTTGCGGTTACTGTCGATGGATACGTAATTACCGCACCAACTACCCAGGCCGTTATTACAGGCGGAAACTACGACCAAAAGTCGGCACAGCTACTTGCCGACCAGCTCAAATACGGTGCATTACCGATCTCATTCACTGTTCAATCCCAAGAGAACATCTCTGCAACGTTAGGAACAGAGCAGCTGCAGGCTGGTCTTCTGGCTGGTCTAATCGGTCTTCTCCTTGTTGTTGGTTACTCGATTTTCCAATACCGAGCCTTAGCTGTTCTAACATTAGGCTCACTAACGATGGCAGCGCTGTTGACCTACTTAGCAATTGCGTTGCTAACCTGGCGACAGGATTACCGTTTGTCTCTTTCGGGTATCGCTGGTCTGATCGTTGCAATCGGTATCACAGCGGATTCGTTTATTGTTTACTTTGAGAGAGTCCGAGACGAATTGCGCGAAGGCAAGAGCCTTCCTGTGGCTGTTGAAGCTGGATGGGCTCGTGCGAAACGAACCATCATCGTCTCTGACGCCGTGAGCATGCTCGCAGCTGCAACACTTTTCGTTCTTACAGTAGGAAACGTTAAGGGATTTGCTTTCACCCTAGGTCTAACCACCATCGTTGACCTCGCGGTGGTTTGGCTCTTCACGCATCCAATGTTCCAACTTTTGGCTCAGACCAAGTACTTCGCCTCTGGTGGAAAGTTCTCTGGACTTGAAATCAGAGAAGCTGCTGCATTCGGTTACACCGGTAGAGGCACCTTCAGAGTTAGCAGTGCGGTATCGAAGGAAAAGGCAGCTAGCGCGAGCAAAGAGGCGATCAAACGTCAAACCATTGCCGAGCGTAAAGCTGAAGCGGCTGGCCAAATTACCAAGAAAAGCGAGGATAACTAGTGTCTCGATTTAGCGAATTCGGAAACCAGCTTTACAGTGGTGAAAAGTCGATTGATTTCGTCGGAAGACGCAAGATTTTCTACATCATCGCTTTAGTGATGCTCGTACTTTCGGTGGTTTTGCCTTTGAGCCGTGGTGGATTTAATTTTGGTATCGAGTTCCGTGGTGGTTCCGAATATCGAATCTCTGACAGCAAGGAAAAGTCAACAATCGCTGCGGAAGAAGCAGTCCACACTGTGGTTCCAAACATCCAGGTAAATACCACTGAAATTGGCGGCGACACAATAAGAGTGCAGACTCCACAGTTAAGCGATGAAGAATCTGAAAAGGTTCGCCTCGCCTTAGCAAAACGCTTCGATGTTCCAGACAGTAACGTTGCAAGCTCGTTCATCGGTCCAAACTGGGGAGCGGATATCACCTCGAAGGCTCTTTTTGGTCTCGTAATATTCATTGCTCTAGCTGCGGTTCTTATGGCGCTTTACTTTAGAACTCTGAAGATGAGTATCGCGGCCATACTTGCTTTGTTCCATGACTTGGTAATCACAGCAGGGCTTTATGGGGCACTTGGGTTTGAGGTAACTCCAGCTGCAGTTATTGGGTTCCTTACTATTCTTGGTTACTCGCTATACGACACTGTGGTTGTATTCGATAAGATTCGCGAAAATACGCTTGAAACTGAGTTCAGTGAAACATCCACGTTTGGCGAGCGGGTCAACCTAGCAATAAACCAGACTTTAGTTAGATCAATCAACACGTCAGTCGTTGCCGTTCTACCTGTTGCTGCGATTTTGTTTATTGGTGCCTTCGTGCTCGGTGCTGGAACCCTTCGGGACATATCGCTAGCTTTGTTTATCGGTATCATCGTAGGAACATACTCGACGATCTTCATTGCAGCTCCGTTCTACTCTCAACTTCGTGAGGGCGAAGCGAAATTTGCCAAGCAGGCGGATAAGGTTCTGGCTAAACGTAGTTAAGTTTTCCTCTTTGTACTTAGCTTGTTTTAGTTATATTTGTTCAAAGAGGTAATTATGTCGGACACAACTACTGGCGGGGCGTTACAAGCTCTCAGAAGTCGCTTGCCCAGAATCTTTACCAGACCAGCGGAAAACTCCGGTATCGGGGAGGTCATCAAGACCGCAAAACTTAGTCACCCCAAGGTTGATTTCAACATCGTCGAAAAAGCTTTTATTGCGGCGGAGCTAGCCCATAAGGGTCAAACCAGAAAAAGTGGTGATCCCTACATAACCCACCCCGTGGCTGTTGCGCAGATATTAGCCGAATTGGGAATTGGTCCAGCCGGACTTGCCGCAGCCCTTTTGCACGACACCGTTGAAGATACTGATTATAAGTTAGAGCAGCTGCGTGCAGACTTCGGCGAAGAGATAGCGATGCTCGTTGATGGAGTTACCAAGCTCGATAAAGTCAAATTTGGTGAGCATACTCAAGCTGAAACTGTTCGCAAGA
>RHAS01000065.1 GCA_010028615.1 Actinomycetota bacterium | reverse complement strand
GCGGCAATCACATCAAATCGCTCTTCAACACCGTTTGAAAAACTACCTTCGGATTTACCGTGCGGAGATTCAGTGCCACGAGTGTTAAATCTAAGCACGGCAAGATCTGCTAGCTCCGGTAACCTGTTGGCGGCTTTGCGGTAAATATGCGAATCCATAAAGCCACCGGCTGTTGGTAGCGGATGCAGCATAATCAGTGTCGCGGCAGGTTCTCTAGCAACCGGTAGCGCAAGTTCGGCAACTAGCTTCAGATTGTCTTCGGTTACTAGGGTTAGCGCTTCACGTATGGAGGGTAATTCCACTGAAGACTTAATTTCTATTTGGCTCAAATTAGGCGACCCTGAAATTTCTTCCAACACTCATTGTGAAAATGACGGCGCTGATTAGTTCCTGTTGCCGACTCCCAAGCGACAACATGAGAGATGCCAGGACCGAAGCTGATATTGCAAAATGGGCAAATCCAGCGTTTAGTCTCCTCGGCATTTCGACCTGCGGTGGTCTGCGCCAATTCGACTCGCGCTCCCAAAGAGCCACCAGGCAGGAATACTGATCTCTACCCCAGCCCTGCTTGAGGACCAGCGAATAGGCATAACCTTTTACCGTTCCGGTGGCTGGTGTTTCGGCATTAGCCACGTAAATGGCTGCTGCTTCATCACCGGTGACAACCTCCCAGCCATCTCGGGAGAAACTGATTTTCTGTTGGGAGGCAAAACCGTAGGTTTGTGCGTCAGCTGTGTTTTCAAATTCAAAGGCATAAGCACTTGAGAGTGCTCCGCCGTAAGGATCAACCGCGGTAACCAAAACGTAGGAACCGGCAAAGAAGAAGGCGACAGTGCTAAATGCAAGGTTACGGATACGCTTGGCAAGCTGCCAATTCTTTATCCGCTCGGCACCAGCTAAACCAATAATGCGATTGATTATGCGCTGACGCAGAGTTGGCCGAACCAACTCATACCTACCCATTAGGAATCACCTCTAGAGCACAAGTTTAGCCGATGAGAGTTAAATTACCCCGCTGGGATCCTCCGATCAGGGCAGCTCTTGAGCACTCGGGCCATTGAATCGCGCTCTGCCTGCGTCACCCATAGTTTGTACTTATATTTCACTGCGATTTGCCTTGCCACATAAGGGCACCAGTAGGCTCGGCGTGGCGGTAACCAGCTGGCTGCATCACTGTCACTTTTTCGTGAGTTCGTCGGTCCATCAACCGCTAGAAGATTCAGCGGGTCGTTATAGAAGTTATAGCGCTGGGTTGAGTTAAGTTTCTGTGCTCCCTTTTGCCAGGCATCACTTACTGCCACCACGTGATCTATCTGCACCGCATTTGAAGTTCCCACTCCCCTGACAAAGTTGATTACCTTACCGGTATAGGGATCGGTTAGCCTTCCAGTTGCCACTGTGCAGTCTGGGTAGTCGCGCCAGGTTACTGATTTTAGATCTCTGGCCAAGATGTAGTTTCTGACATCGCAACTGCCAATGGAGCCCCAGCCATCGCTAAATAGCTCCCGATCGTATCCAGTTTTCGGTGCTCTACCTTTTATGGCTAATTTAGCCAATATGGTGGTCGCTTTCGGCTGGGCGGCCTGGACTTCACTGGCAACTAGTCCGAATACTAGGCCAAGACCTACAGCGCTAGCGAGAAGCTTTTTGAAGGACAGTTTCACGCTGAATGAGCTCGACGAACTTGTCGATGAAGGCATCGACCTGATGTTCGGCATAGCCACCTCGCTTAGTCTTGAATACACTTAGCCTTACATCTTTGGCTGAAACAAGCAAAGTGCCGGCCAAGTGTGTTGCAAGTTGAGAACAAAGTTGATCTACCTGCTTTACGCTATAGCCCTGATTTGGCCATCTTCTGCGATCAAATTTGTGACCCTTTTTACGGCTGATTCTAGAAGTCAACAGTTCTTTCAAGGCGTTTAGCTCCTGAACAAATTCACCGTAGCCCAAGGTAATAAGTTTCTGTTCCAGCTCGCGCTGGGCAAAGACATCCTCCAGTTTTTCGATTGCCGAATCAACTGCAGTAATAAGATAACCGTTCTTCTGAAGGTCAAACCTTATCTCGCGCAGGCTAGAAACCGTGAAGCGCTCCACTCTTGGATCTAAATACTGCTCTTTTGCTGCAGCTAGAAATTTCTCTACCTGTTCGATGTTGTAGCCGAGCTTTGCGGCTCTTGAAAACATTTCCCCGCTCATTAGAAGAACCTAACCACAAAAATCATCAGCAGGTATCCAGTCAAACAAGCTGGCAGCATCGAGTCCAGTCGGTCCATCATGCCGCCGTGGCCTGGAATCAAACTTGACATGTCTTTGACACCTAGATCGCGCTTGATAAGTGATTCGGCAAAATCTCCTAAGACAGCAGAAAGCAAGACCACCGCAGCTATTACAAAGGCAAACCACCAAGGTAGCTGGAGTAACCATGGGGTTTGTACAAGAGCACTAGCAATCGCAAAAAGCACCGATACCGCAAAACCTTCCCAGGTCTTTTTTGGGCTCACCTTTGGAAGCATTGGGGTTTTACCGATCTTCCTACCGAATAGGTAAGCACTGCTATCAATCAGAATCACCGTGGTAACTATTGTGATCACCCAGTACTTGCCTTCAACAAAGCCTTCCCTTGCCGGCTCTGCCAAGAGAAGTGCGGCAAAGCTCATAGTAAGTGGCACGTAAATGATTACAAATGCTGATGCCGAGAAATCCCGAATAATCTCTGCAAAGCTGCGCTCGAGCGATGCCCGTTGAATAACAAGTTCAATGACCCGCCAGAGCATCATCACACCAACTAGGGTGAGCACCGAAAGCCACTGTGCTCGTTCACCTCCCCAATAGGTAATCGGCATAACCAGCGCAGAACCAACAGCAGCAGGGATTTTTGGCACATGCCAGTTCTTCTGCCTGAGAGCCGAGCACAATTCCCAAACACCAGCGGCGGTGACAGCAGCGATCAGTGCGATAAAGAGTTCTTTGACAATAAGCACTGAGACGAGAAAAGCCCCGGCCAAAAGTAGCCCATAGATTACCGCCTGGGATACTGACCGCCCCTTTGCCTCCGTCTCAGCCAAGACTAGACCTCGAGCAGTTCGGCTTCTTTGCGCTTTAGCGCCTCATCGATGTGATCAACATGCGATTTTGTCGCTGCCTCAAGTTCTTTTTCGGCTCGAGAAAGGTCATCATCGCCAGCAAGGCCATCTTTCTTTAGAGCATCCAATTCGTCTTTAGCTTTTCTACGGATGTTTCGAACAGAGACTCGGTGATCTTCGGCCTTGTTACGAACAATCTTTACGTAATCCTTACGGCGCTCTTCAGTAAGTTCCGGCAACGAGACGCGAATCAGGTTTCCATCGTTGGTTGGGTTTGCCCCAAGATTTGGCATGTCTCTGATTGCTTTTTCGATAGCCGCTAGTGCGCCTTTGTCATAAGGGGTTACCACAATTGTCCTGGCCTCGGGGTTGGCAATTGAACCAAGTGAGGAAAGGGCAGTTGGGGTTCCGTAGTAATCAACCATCAGCTTCTGAAATAAAGCAGGGTTAGCTCTGCCGGAACGGATAGTAGCGAAATCTTCTTTAGCAGATTCAACCGCCTTGTTCATTTTCTCAGTCGCGGTAGACAGAATTTCTTGAATCATAATTTTTCCTTCGTAAGCTACGCCTTTACGGTCGTACCAATTTTCTTGCCAAGCAGAGCCTTAGTGATATTGCCTTCTGGCTGCATACCAAAAATCACCATCGGGATATTGTTGTCCATACACAAGCTAAATGCGGTTGAGTCAACAACCTTGAGTTTCTTAACTAGTGCCTCTTGGTAGGTCAGCTCATCTAGTTTTTTAGCAGTCGGATCTTTCTTCGGATCTGCAGAGTAAACACCGTCGACACCATTTTTAGCAACCAATATTTCGCTCGCGTGAATCTCTAGTGCCCGTTGGGCAGCCACGGTGTCGGTTGAGAAGTAGGGCAGACCAGCACCGGCACCAAAAATAACTACTCTTCCTTTTTCCATGTGTCTGATTGCTCGAAGTGGAATGTAAGGCTCTGTGACCTGTGACATGGAGATAGCTGATTGCACTCTTGTATCGCAACCTGCCTGCTCCAAGAAATCTTGCAGAGCTAGAGCGTTCATGACGGTACCCAACATACCCATGTAGTCTGCTCTGGCTCGATCCATTCCGCGCTGAGAAAGCTCAGCACCACGGAAGAAGTTACCACCACCTACTACGATGGCGATTTGGACCTTTTTGGCTGCATCCGCAATTTCTCTAGCGATACCCGAAACAATGTCTGGATCTACCCCCAGAGTTCCTGCACCAAATGCCTCACCAGATAATTTCAATAACACACGACGCTGAGTTGATGGCATAGCTATCCCTCTCAAAAACCTTTTCTCATCTAGTTTAGGCCAGCGGCTCGAGGAAAAGGCTCGGGCAAAAGACCGAGCCTTGGGCTTTTCCTAGTCAATTATTGGGATATTTGGCTTTACTGAATCAGGCCCGCAAAAATCTAGGTCACTTCTATCAAAAAGGACGTAGGTGATTTGCCTTTGGGCATTCAAAAAGAACAAAGCGTTCTTACCTTCATTATCGATTGAGAGCGTCCAGTTACCTGAGATCGCAAATCCAGGGGTCAATGTGTAGGGATGTTCACTGTAAGGGCAACTGTATCCAGCTAGAAACCAATCTGTGTCAGGTATACGTAACTGCCAAGAGTCAGGTAGGGATTTCAGATTTCTACCTTCTACGTCAGATTGAACTCTATTTTCCAAAGCCTTGATGCTAGCAATTGTTGTCACCCAAGGAATTGAGACACGACGCTGAGTTGATGGCATAGCTATCCCTCTCAAAAACCTTTTCTCATCTAGTTTAGGCTCTGGCTAAGCCAAAAGGCCCAGGTGCAAGCCCTGAGCCTTTTATTGGTTTGGGGAAACTATGCTCCTACACGGAAGCGAGCAAAGGCAGATACGGTAACACCGCTCTGCTCCAAAACCTTGGCAACGCTTAGCTTGTTGTCCTTAGCGAAGTCCTGATCCAAAAGGCAGTTCTCCTTGAAGAAGCCTTTGACTCGTCCTTCGATAATCTTCTCCAAAGCAGCCTCAGGCTTACCCTCATTACGAGCGGTTTCGCCAGCAATTCTGCGTTCGGTTTCAACTACATCAGCAGGGACATCCGCTGAACTTAGGTAGGTTGGGCTAAAAGCTGCAATGTGAACAGCAACATCGTGAGCTGTCTCAGCATCTGCTCCCTTGAAAGCGACCAAGACACCAACCTGCGGAGGCAGATCCTTTGAGGTGCGGTGCAGGTAGGCATCGACATTATCGTCAGATACAACTGCGATACGACGAAGTTCAACCTTCTCACCCATGATTGCAGCCTCATCGGTGATTGCCTCGGCTACGCTCTTACCACCAGCAGGAGCAGCTAGCGCTGCTTCAAGGTCGGTAGCTCC
>RHAS01000064.1 GCA_010028615.1 Actinomycetota bacterium | reverse complement strand
CATCATCTATCGAATGCACCAACGACAGATACTTGCTAACAGTAATTTTCTTATCGGTGTATGAGCAAAGTCCTGCTCGCCGCCTACCATTATCAAAGCCAAACGACCAATCACGATCTTCAATGTGCTCAAGCATCAAGGACTGGGCCAGCGCTTCAATGTAGTCATAACGATTGGCCACCAACCTGATAACCGAACCCCCGTTTGAGCGTGACTTCTCGACAAAGCCGAGATCTTCAAGTGCGGACAGGTGAGAAATCTGGTCTAACTTCACTCGGACTGTAACTTTAGTTAGCTTGAGTTGATCAAAACCATAGTCAAGAACAGAAACCAGGGCTTCTGCCACCCAGGCCATGGTCCCTGGTTCTAGCTGTCTTAGTTCTAGGTGAGCATTGGATTTAGTTTGCTCAACGAATTTAAACCCAATCTGGGCAAAAGCTGCTGTTTGGTCTAACTTGCTAACCAGCCAATCGTGCTCCGCTAACCCATCGAACCGAAGTGCATCGGCCATAGGTGAACTGATGGAAGTTAGAGCAATCATCGCAAAGCAAGGCTAAACCTAACTTTGGTTATTGTTGAGTTATCCACGGCATATGGGGATTACGCAAAAATCAGTGGACAGAGAGATGCTTAGCGTTTACCTAGTCTTTTCCCTTAAAAACTGGAGATTGGCTGTATAAGTGAAATTTAGGCTGGAATTTCCTGGTTAGCAGCTTTCCGGTATTGGTAGCCATAAGCGTCACGTTCAAGCTGACCCAAGGTCACTAGCATTCTTCGGATAAGAGCAAAGTCCTCTATGTATTGCCCAATTATCCGATTCACTTCCGCTTCAGTGTAGGAGGTGTCCGTATCGAATAATGTTGCAGCCCAATTGGCCAACTCAATTTTCTTAGATAGCTTCACTGGCAATCGCTGAATCACTCCATCCGTGTTGGTGTAAACCAGAAATTGACTTGGAATGCTCATAATCAAATTTTAGCAATCTTGTTAGTCTTACTCTCAATGAGCCTAGAAATCCCATCTGCGATAGCCAAAGCTGTTGAACAACTTCCAGCACCACTGGCTAAATACGCACCTTGGCTTACGGCTTCAGTTGAACGACTCTTTCGCAATGCTGCCAAAGAAACAGAGAATGGCATTTATCTTTCAACCGGAGACATACCTGCGATGTGGCTGAGAGACAGTAGTTTCCAGATACGACCCCTAATCCGCTTTAGCCAAGATCCAGAAGTGTTTGAGTTCTGCTCAAAGGTTATTAGACAGCAGGCCTTTTACATCCAAATAGATCCTTACGCTAATGCATTCAACCCAGAACCAAATGGTTTCTGCTGGCACAAAGACTTTGAAGATCAGAGCCCTTGGGTTTTTGAGCGTAAATGGGAAATAGATTCTTTAGCTAGTTTTTTAGATGTTTCGGCCCGCCTAGCTGAGATCAGTGGTAGAACAGAGCACTTAGATGCATCGTGGCATGAAGCAGCAAGGGTCTGTGTCGACATTTTCAGTAAAGAGCAGAACCACAAAGGTGGCAGTTATGTATTTATTCGACAAGGTAATCCAGCGCATGATTACCTATCTAACAACGGATTAGGTGCAGAGTATTTCCCATGCGGCTTAATCTGGAGCGCATTTAGACCCTCTGATGACGCTTGTGAACTTCCCTTTCACATTCCACAGAACGCCTATGCGAGTGCCTCACTAAAAGCTATAGCCAAATACCTAAACCCTGAGTTAGAGATTAGAGCGCACCAACTCTCAACAGAGATAGCAAAAGCTATTGAAAAGCAAGCGTTAACAGAGAAAGGCTATGCCTACGAAGTTGATGGCTTCGGCAATCACCTGTTCATGGATGATGCCAACATACCTTCATTACTCTCCCTGCCCTACTTAGGGTTCTGTGATTTAGAGAATACGGACTATCAAAAAACAAGAGAGTTTGCATTAAGTAAAAATAACCCCTGGTTCTTTGAAGGCTCAAAACTAAACCACATCGGCAGTCCTCACACTGGCTTAAACAAAGTCTGGCCTCTAGCTATGGCTATGGAACTGTTGGCTTCAGTAGAAGTCGATTTAGGCAAGCTGGAAGTTCTTATCGAAACAGCTCCTGATCATGCATTTCATGAGTCAGTTGACGTTGATAATCCACAACTGTTTACTAGACAGTGGTTCAGCTGGGCCGACATGACTTTCTTTGATGCAGTGTTTAGGGCTCTAGAACTACAGAAAAAGTGAAACCCCGATCCTCGTGAGAAGGAACCGGGGTTTCGTGCGCCCCCCGGGAATCGAACCCGGAACCCACTGATTAAGAGTCAGTTGCTCTGCCGATTGAGCTAGAGGCGCATTGCTTTAGGCAACGATTTCCAAGAATAGCAGTTAGTTAGCGGGTAATCAAAGTTTGACGCTGGGGCTAGTTTTACTAGATTAGAGCCATGACTGAACTAAAGACTGGCTCCAAAGCCCCCGCATTCAAACTCAAAAACCAAGACGAAGCAGCTGTCTCCCTAGCCGATTTCAAAGGCAAGAAAGTGATCGTCTACTTCTACCCTGCTGCCTCAACCCCAGGTTGCACCAAGCAGGCTTGTGATTTCCAAGAGAACATGAACGTTCTGAAAAAGGCTGGTTATTCAGTAGTTGGTATCTCTCCTGATGCCCCAGCTAAGCTGACCAAATTCCGTAAGGCTGAAGGTCTAAAGTTTGACCTGCTAAGTGATCCGGATATGAAGGTAATCAAGGCTTATGGCGCGTTTGGTGAGAAGAGCATGTATGGCAAGATCTACGAAGGTCTGATTCGCTCAACTTTTGTAATTGATGAAAACGGAAAAGTTGAGCACGCGCTATACAACGTCAAGGCCACCGGTCACGTTGCTATGTTGCGTAAGGTGTTGGAGTTCTAATCTCTTCTTTCTAAGGTGGAATCAACCACCTGTCTAGTAAAGAGAGTAAAGAAAACCAAAATTGAGGGAATAGCGATAGCTAATCCTGCTAGCCAACTTGCCTCAAATGTTCCAAAGGCAATTGTTAGTTGAATTAGTTGCCAGAACACTCCAGCGCTTCTAGCCCAACGTTTTCTATTTACTATTGCCCTTGCTGCAAAGCTAAGCCAAATCGCAGCTGATCCAGTAAGTAATGCAAGTACTGAATCGGTCGCGATTGCTTTCGCCTCCCCAGTTGCCATCGCCCAGATAATTACCCCAGTGGCGACATACATAACCAGGGCTTCTAGGGCAAAGGCCAGCCCTAATCCCTTTAGGGTCAGGTCGATATTTAACCTAGGCATAGCATCAAGCCTAAATGGGGTATTTACAAGACACCTTCGTTATGCGAAAATAGACCTAGTCGCGCCTCGCGCATTTATTTCTCGCCCTACCAATTCGCTGGTTTAGCGGAAATAATATTCGATCTAAGGAACATGAATATATGGAACTGCCATGGCTAACAGAAGCTCGCTGTCGAACAGAAGATCCAGAACTTTTCTTTCCAGTAGGTAACACCGGCCCAGCAGTAGACCAGATTGAACAAGCTAAATCCATTTGTCGTGAGTGCAAGGTTTCCGCTAACTGCCTCGAGTATGCCATCAAAGAAAACCAGGACAGTGGCATTTGGGGTGGCCTCAGTGAAGAAGAACGCAAGTCGCTAAAGCGTCGCTACGCTAGAGCCCGTCGCTCGGCCTAGGGAACTGAAATCTCTACCGTTACCGCGGTACCTGACTTATCTGATTTATAAGCCAGCTTCCCGCGCAGTTCAGATTCAACCAACGTTGCAATAATCTGCGTACCGAGACCTGTCATCGGCTTGCTTGGATCAAAACCAACACCATCATCAGCCACGGTAATAATCAGCTTCTTGGCTTTTCTAGAGGCTGTAACTGTCACGTGGCCGACTTTGTTCGCCAAGCCATGCTCATAGGCATTGGTAACAATCTCGGTAAGCACTACCGCAAGCGGTGTCGCTAATTCACTTGGGAGCCTTCCAAATTTTCCGATGCGAAGGTTGGTCACCTTGGCGTTATAGCCAGCAGCTAATTCGGCAACCATGGCGACAATGCGGTCAAAGACCTCATCAAAGTTCACATCCTGAGCCAAACCTTCACTTAGTGAGTCGTGCACAACAGCAATAGCCGCCACTCGCCTACCGGCATCACTTAGCGCTTCTAAAGTCTCTGGCGATTTACTGCGCCGGCCTTGAATGCGAAGTAGCGAGGCAACTGTTTGCAAATTGTTTTTTACTCGGTGGTGAATCTCTCGGATTGTTGCATCCTTGGTTACCAACTCACGCTCTTGACGGCGAAGTTCAGTAACATCGCGGCAGAGCAGGATGGCCCCAGTTCTTTGTCCATCTTCAAAAATAGGAATTGCCCTAACCGAAAGAGCCGAAGAGTTTCCTTCGATATCCGCCCGCCACGGTACTTTGCCGGAAACTACCATCGGTAAGTTTTCATCGACATTTAGCCGACCCTTATTTAGTTCATCGGTTATTTCGACGAGCGATCGACCTTCCAGTTCGCCGTCAACACCAAGTTTTTGAAACGCCGAAATTCCATTTGGTGAAGAAAAAACCACTCTGCCTTCGGCATCCAAGTGTAAAAGGCCGTCATTGACACGAGGTGCTCCTCTTCTTGGAGCGCTCTGTGCTGAGAACATCGGGTAGCTTCCGTCGGCTACCATGTTCAGCAATTTATCGCCCAGTGCCGAAAGATTAATTCTGGTTTTATTCGGGGCTGCTGCCTCACCTAGGTTTGTATGCTTGGTTACCACTGCAATCGGAGTTGGCGTTATATCATCACCGCTGTTGACATTGAGTCTTCGAAAAACGGGCACTGCGCTTAATCTCGCCGGAACACCTTGATAGACATCTGGTTCACCATACTCGACAATCTCACCGGTTGCGAAAGCTTGACTGACAATATTGGCCCAAGCCTTCTCAACATTTTTTCCAGTAATGTCTCGATAAAAAACTGTCGCCGCACTTGATGGTCGGGCATGACCGGCTGCGATAAATCTCTTCTTTCCATCTGAAATCCAGAGCACTAAATCGGCAAAACTAAGATCGGCAATTACCTGCCAGTCAGCCACCAGGGCGTGCAACCACTCAACATCGGGCTCATGTTCCTGCCCATACTGCTTCATCAAATCCGAGAGTGTCGACACCTAAGAAAGTTTAGCCACGCCGCTGCCTATTTGCCGAACTTAGTTGAATCTGCTCTGCTAACTGTCTGATCGCAACACGGGCTGTTGAGGAGCGCTTGATAAGTGCTAGCGGTAGCCCGTTACGAAGTGCTCGGTCAAGGTTATCTGGCTCATCTGGGATAAATAGATCTACCCGTAATTTGGCTAGGCTCAGATAACTCTGTTCTAGTTCACTCTTAGCATTTGACCCGAGTGCTGAGGTGCGAAAGCGATTGACCACAACCACTTGGTCCTCAGGTCTGCCTATCTCAACTAATAGCTCCTGAGCCT
>RHAS01000063.1 GCA_010028615.1 Actinomycetota bacterium | reverse complement strand
CCGTATTTCCCGACGCACGTGGACAATGCAGAACCGGTGGAGGTACTCGAGGCCTTCATCAGCCAGCACTATTTGGATATTGCAGCACCGCCTACCTTGATCACCAGCCATGCGGTGGACAAAAGCCTGGTGCGAGCGCTCAGCGAGCAAATCGGCATCAAGTTGCACGTCATCCACCAACCGCGTGAACAACGCAAAGCCTGGCTGGAGATGGCGCAACAAAACGCAGCCATCAAACTCGCACGCTTGCTGGCCGAGGAAGGTTCGCAACAATCGCGCACCCGCGCTTTGGTGGATGCACTGGACTTGGCGCCCGAAGACTTGGACGGGTTTTTGATAGAGTGCTTTGATATTTCACACACGGCGGGTGAAGCCACGCAGGCTTCTTGCGTGGTGTTCCATCACCACCAGATGCAAGCAGCGCAATACCGCCGTTACAACATTGACGGCATCACCGCAGGTGACGACTATGCCGCCATGCGACAGGTGTTGACACGGCGTTACAGCAAACTCGCAGAAGCTGTTCGTGCAGGTGAGGCGAAGTTTCCTGATCTGGTGTTGATAGACGGTGGAAAGGGCCAAATCAGTATGGCCAAGTCAGTGTTTGAGTCCTTGGATTTAGACATTGCCCGATTGGTTGGTGTGGAAAAAGGCGAGGGACGCAAAGTCGGCTTGGAAGAACTGGTGTTTGCCGATGGACGACCTAAGCTCACTCTCAATCAAGACTCGGCCGCGCTGATGCTGGTCGCACAAATCAGAGACGAAGCCCACCGGTTCGCCATAACCGCCCAGCGGAAGCAGCGAAAATCAGCGATAGCGACTGAGTTGGGCGAGATTGAGGGACTGGGGGATAAACGCGTAAATGCCCTACTAAGACGATTTGGCTCGGCAAAGCGGCTAAAACTTGCCTCTTTGGAGGAAATTAGCGAGGTTGCTGGCATCGGCCCCAAGCTGGCCGAAGTAATCAGGGCAAAGTTGAGCGAATCCGACTAAATTGCATTTCGGGCGTGTCGCAAAGGCTAAAGTTGTCTTGAGAGACGGATAGAGGCGACTTGAACCAAGACAAAAGCTATGAACTGCTGGTAGTCACCGGCATGTCTGGCGCTGGAAGATCTACTGTGGGCAATGCCCTGGAAGACATGGATTGGTATGTGGTTGATAACTTACCGCCACAAATGATTAAGCCAATGGCAGAGCTATTTAGCCACGCCGACAAAAACCTACCGAAACTCGCCGTTGTCATCGATGCCAGAGGCGGCGAGTTCTTTACCGATTTAGCCGAAACAATCGATCAACTTAGATCGAGCAACATAAACGTAGAAGTGCTTTTCCTAGAGGCAAATGATCAGACCCTCGTCAAGCGCTTTGAGCAAGTCAGAAGACCACACCCGCTTCAGGGAAATGGCACGATTACAGATGGAATTCATGCTGAACGGCAACGGCTATTGCAGCTTCGAGAAAAAGCGGACTACGTGATCGATAGCAGCGACCTAAATGTTCACCAGCTGGCACAAAAAATTTCGGAATCATTTTCAAGTAAAGGCTCAACCACTCTAAATCTGCTTATACAAAGTTTTGGTTTTAAATATGGCGCTCCCAGCGATGCCGACTTGATTGCCGACATGAGATTTCTGCCTAATCCTTTTTGGGATGAAAAGCTACGGCCATTTACAGGTGAGGATAAGGAAGTGTCCGATTATGTGCTTACCCAAGAAGGCGCTGAAGAATTCATCTCAAATTACGTAGCAGCGCTTCGTCCAGTCATAAACGGCTACCTGAAGGAAAGTCGCAGGCATGCTGCCATTGCAATCGGGTGCACCGGTGGCAAGCACAGATCAGTTGCTGTTGCTAACGAGATAGCCCGCCGGCTGGAAGATGTTGCAGGTGTTGACATAAGAGTCAAGCACCGTGATTTAGGAAAAGAATAATAAATGGCACTTACTGCTGAATTAAAGGACGAACTTGCTCGGGTAGAGGTATCCAAGAGCACAGTCCGTGCCGCTGAGGTTGCGACCATACTGCGTTTTTGTGGCGGATTGCACCTAGTTGGTTCCAAGATTGTAGTTGAAATTGAAGTTGATACGGCGCAATTGGCAAGAAGGGTGCGTAAAGACTTAGCTGATGTATTTGGTGTTGATTCTGAACTAGCCATGATTGCAGCAAGCGGTATCCGCAAATCGAGCAAGTATCAGATCAAGGTCACCGAAAATGCTGAAATTTTGGCAAGACAGACTGGACTGATTGACTCTAGGAACCGCCCAATTAGAGGTTTACCAGCAATGCTGGTTTCTGGAAGTAAGGCAGATGCCGAAGCGGTCTGGCGTGGTGCGATTCTTGCCCATGGCTCACTTACTGATCCAGGTCGATCAGCAACTCTCGAGATTACAGCACCTGGCAATGAGGCCGCCATGGCTCTAGTTGGAATAGCGAGACGACTCGAGGTCCCCGCAAAAGTAAGGGAAGCGCGCGGGGTTTATCGAGTAGTAGTTCGTGAACGTGAAGCAATTGTCGATATTCTTAAACACGTTGGGGCTCACTCAATAGTTTTGAAATACATCGAACTACAAGTGCGTCGTGAAGTTCGAGGGCAGCAAAACCGTCTAGCCAACTTTGATAATGCAAACTTGATGCGTTCTGCTCAAGCAGCAGTAGCGGCTGGACAAAGAGTGCGCCGAGCACTTGAAATTCTTGGCGATGAAGTCCCAGACCATCTCAGGCAGGCAGGAGAGCTAAGGCTTAAGCACAGAGACGCCAGTTTGGATGATCTTGGCAGGTTAGCTAGTCCGCCTCTAACCAAAGACGCTATCGCTGGCCGAATCAGAAGGCTATTAGCCCTGGCTGACAAGGTAGCCTCCGAGCGTGGCATCCCTGGAACCGAACTAAACTTAGAGCAGTAAGAAAGTAGGAGCGACATGAATAAGTACACACTTCCGGATCTCAGCTACGATTATGGGGCTCTTGAACCAAACATATCGGGGCGAATCATGGAATTACACCATGACAAGCACCACCTAGCGTATGTTAATGGTGCAAACTCTGCACTGGATGCTCTTGCCGAAGCCAGAGAAAAGAATGACCTTTCCATGGTCAACAAGTTTCAAAAAGATCTTGCCTTCAACCTAGCTGGACACGTCAACCACACTGTCTTCTGGAGAAACATGTCGCCTGATGGTGGCGACAAGCCGGTTGGCGAATTAGCTGCCGCAATTGATGAGTTCTTTGGCTCTTTTGATGCATTCCGAGCACACTTCACAGCAAGTGCTCTTGGGATTCAAGGTTCTGGTTGGGCAATTCTCGTCTGGGATATTTTGGGGCAGAAGTTGATCATCGAACAGCTCTATGACCACCAGGGAAATCTAGCGGTCGGCTCAATTCCGCTACTCATGTTGGACATGTGGGAGCACGCCTTCTACCTGGATTACCAGAACGTCAAGCCAGAGTATGTAAAAGCCTTCTGGAACATAGTGAACTGGGCAGATGTTCAAGCACGCTTCACCGAGGCTAGCCAGAACACTGCTGGGCTTCTGCTACCCTAGAAGAAGTTAGCCCACCCAGCGTAGCGTGGCAAAAAACCTAAAAACCCCTTCAAAATCGCGCCTTGAGCGCTTAGAAAAATGGAGTAAAGCATGACCACACGCGTTGGAATCAACGGTTTCGGCAGAATTGGCCGTAATTTCCTTAGAGCTGAAATCGCCAAAGGCACAGACCTTGAGATTGTTGCAGTTAATGACTTAAGTGACCCTAAAGGCCTTGCTCACTTGTTGAAGTATGACTCGGTAACAGGTCGGCTAGACAAGGACATTACTGTTGACGGACAGAACATCATCGTCGATGGAGTAACAATAAAGGTTCTAGCTGAGCGCGACCCAGCGCTGCTTGGTTGGGGAGATCTTGGCGTTGACATCGTAATTGAGTCAACCGGGCGTTTCACTAACGCAGAAGATGCTAAAAAGCATCTTGCTGCAGGAGCCAAGAAGGTAATCATCTCCGCGCCAGCTACCGGTGAAGATGCAACATTTGTTATCGGAGTAAATGAGTCTGGTTATGACCCAGAGAATCACCACATCATCTCTAATGCCTCTTGCACTACGAACTGTTTGGCTCCATTGGCAAAAGTTTTCAACGACAATTTCGGAATTGTTAATGGTTTGATGACCACAGTTCACGCCTACACAGCTGACCAGAACCTTCAGGACGGCCCACACAGCGATCTGCGTAGAGCTAGGGCAGCAGCAATTAACATCGTCCCTTCAACCACTGGTGCTGCCAAAGCCATCGGTTTAGTGCTTCCAGAGCTAAAGGGAAAACTTGACGGTTTTGCGCTTCGAGTTCCTGTCCCAACGGGATCTATTACAGATTTGACTTTGGTCTCAGCAAAAGAGGTAACCATCGATGAGATCAAGGCTGCTTACAAGCAAGCTGCGGCAGGTGCGCTAAAGGGAATCTTGAAATACACCGAGGATGAAATCGTCTCAAGTGATATTGTCACTGACCCACACTCATCAATTTCGATGCGGGATTGGTAAGAGTAATTGGTGGCACCACAGTCAAACTTTCTTCCTGGTATGACAACGAGTGGGGCTATTCCAACCGCTTGGTTGATTTGACCGAGCTGGTTGCGAACAAACTTTAGTCAATGCGAACTCTCAATGATCTGCCGGATCTAATTGGCAAAAGGGTTATCCTGCGTTGTGATTTGAATGTGCCACTTGATGGCAGCCTAATCACAGACGATGGCAGAATTCGAGCATCGCTGCCGACAATCAGATACCTGATCGAGCAAGGCTCAAAAGTCATTATCATCAGCCATCTCGGTAGACCCGATGGGGAAGTTGTGGCAAAGTATTCACTTCACCCAGTAGCGAAAAGACTCGCCGAGCTTCTAGGTCAGCCCGTTGGTTTTGTAAACACAACTGTAGGAGTTGAAGCAGAATCCGCGGTGAATCAGCTCAACGACGGTGAAGTTCTGGTGCTTGAAAACCTTCGTTTCAATCCAGGTGAGGCAAGTAAGGACGTGGGGGAGCGTGAAACATTTGCCGGTGAGCTAGCAAAACTTGGCGATTTCCTGGTCAGCGATGGTTTCGGAGTTGTGCATCGCAAACAGGCAAGCGTTTATGAACTGGCAAAGAAACTTCCAAGTACCGCTGGATTATTGATTGATGCTGAGCTTAAAGTTCTAGAGAAACTCACTGAAAACCCTGAAAAACCGTACTTGGTAGTCCTAGGCGGATCTAAGGTTTCAGACAAGCTGGGAGTAATTGACCATCTCCTTCCTCGAGTTGATGCCTTGCTAATTGGTGGCGGCATGCTTTTCACTTTTCTTGCGGCTCAAGGTTTTAAAGTTGGATCCAGCCTTCTTGAGGCTGATCAGATCGAAACTGTTAGGTCTTATCTGAGCAAAGCTAATGAACTTGGCGTTGAAATTTATCTGCCTTCTGATGTCTTAGTAGCAGAAAAATTTGCGACAGATGCAAAATACGAAACTGTTCCTGCTAACCAGATAGAAAGTAGCAGTTTTGGCTCCAATGGAATTGGTTTGGACATTGGCC
>RHAS01000062.1 GCA_010028615.1 Actinomycetota bacterium | reverse complement strand
GAACTGGGGGAATACCTTAGTGAAGCAGGCCTAAATAAAGCCCGGGTACTGGTCGAGATCGAGTGGCTTATCCACCTAGCACAGCGAAATCTTCTTGGCTCGAATAACGAAATTAGCGAAGAGAGCAAAGCTCAACTTCGAGCGATAGCTAGCAATTTTGGAATAGAGGATATTTCCGAGTTAGCAAATTTGGAGTCCACGACCAAGCACGACGTAAAGGCTGTCGAGTACTTCATCAGGAAAAAACTAACTGATCTAAATAGAGACGATTTAGCAGAGTTAGTTCACTTCGGTTGTACCAGTGAAGATATCAATAACCTTTCCTATGCACTAACCATTCGTTCGGCAATTTCAAAAGTTTGGCTTCCTGCCGCCGAGAAGTTAGTAGAGCAACTATCTGACCTCGCTAGAAAATATGCCAAAGATGCAATGCTGTCTCGGACACATGGTCAAGCAGCTACTCCGACCACCATGGGTAAAGAGTTGGCGGTCTTTGCATTCCGTCTCGGCAGACAACTACAGCGCATACAATCAGTTGATTATCTTGGAAAATTTTCTGGTGCGACCGGCACCTGGTCAGCACATGTGATTGCTAGTCCGGAGGTGGATTGGCTAAACGAGTCAAAGCTATTTGTCGAGTCCCTTGGCTTAACTTTCAATCCGCTAACTACACAAATAGAATCGCACGATTGGCAAGCTGAGGTTTATGCAGGAATAGCTCACTTCAATCGCATACTGCACAACCTCTGCACAGATGTCTGGACATACATCTCATTTAGCTACTTCAAACAGATTCCAGTAGCTGGGGCAACTGGATCTTCAACCATGCCGCATAAGGTAAACCCGATTCGTTTTGAAAATGCCGAAGCAAACCTAGAGTTATCCTCCGCAATCCTAGATACCCTGGCGGCGACATTGGTAACAACCAGACTGCAGCGAGATCTGACCGATTCAACCAGCCAACGAAATGTCGGGGTGGGGCTTGGCCATTCGCTATTGGCCATCGACAACATAATTAAGGGTCTTGGTCAGATTGAGTTAAACCAGGCAGTTCTGGAAGCTGACCTAAAAGAGAATTGGGAAGTGCTTGCCGAAGCCATCCAAACTGTCATTAGAGCAGAAATTGCTAGGGGTAATAGCCAAATCACTGATCCATATGCCTTGCTCAAAGAGCTCACCCGCGGAAAGCGGGTCTCAGAAGATGACCTACTAGCCTTCATCACCGATCTCGACATTAGCCAAGAAGCCAAATCGAGGCTAATTTCACTTAAGCCCTCTGGCTATTCTGGATTAGCCAGTGTTCTGGTGGAGCTCTTGGCAAGGCCCTAACAAGCTCCACACTTAAGCGTTACTTCAGTCTGGGGACTCCAGGTTTCACATCATCATCTTTTTGCAGAAGTTTGAGAATTAGTAGAACAACAAAGACAACAGCAAAGGTGATTGCTGCGGCTATAAAAATTTTTCCTAGATCGCTAAAGCTCCCCCAAGCTATAAATGCCACGAATGCTGCTCCAAATATTGAGATTAAGAAGATTGAGAGTAGGGAACCACTTTTCTTACTTGCCATTTCTAACCTTCTTTCCCGGAGTCGCCAACCAAATACCGCGCTGAGCTGACGATAGAGCAAAGTAAGCGCTGAGGAAACCAACCGCATTCACATCGTTTAATGGGGCTAGAGCAAATATGGCTGTGGCAAGAAATCCCAGAAACGCAGAGATGCGAAATTCCAATCGATCTCCTGGCTCTGCTCTAAAGCTCTGCGCGTATTCACTAACTGCAAGCGCGGCTATAAACACAGCTACCAAGATCCGAAACACAATCAAATCTCCCGCTGTGTTTTGCAATCCAAGAAAACCATTGGTGGTCAAAAGAAACATCGAAACAGTAAGGGGAATAATTGCGGCGAATAGATTCACCGCGAACTTTTCTCCTGACTCTTTTCGAACAACACCAACTAGTCCAGAAAATCCAACCAAGGCAGAAACAAAAAGTAGAACGGTTGCACCTAAAACCACGCTGTGATCCTGAATAAAAATTAGAAACACTGCTGCCACGGCAAAAATAATGCTTCGCAGCAGGTTGGTGAGGAACACTTTACTCCTTAGGGTTTACAAACCTAGAGTACTGCCCTTGGAAGAACGTTGTTTGGCCAAAATCAATTCGGCCTCGCCAACTCTTGTTCCTTCAGCTGAATTGAAATCGCGGTGAATCAGAATAACTACGTCAGCGTCTTGCTCCAACGATCCAGATTCACGCAGTTGCGAAAGCTCTGGTTTCTTATTCGTTCCTTCTTCAGATTTACGGTTCAACTGAGAAAGAGCAACAACAGGAACTTTTAGTTCTTTAGCCAACAGCTTTAGCGATCTCGAAAACTCAGAAACTTCTTGCTGACGATTTTCAACTTTCTTACCAGAAGTCATCAACTGGATGTAGTCAATAATTACTAACTTCAAATCAAATTCTTTGATCATGCGTCGACACTTTGCACGAATCTCAACGATGTTCAAGTTCGGGCTGTCATCAATCAAAAGTGGCGCTGCAGAAATAGCGCTTCTGCGCTCGGCCATGATTGCCCACTCGTTATCTGAGATTCCACCGGCACGCATGCTCTGCAAATAGATCCCAGTTTCTGCAGAAAGAATTCTCATTGCAATTTCGGCCATGCTCATTTCAAGAGAGAAGATTGCTGTTGCCATCTTGTTGTTGATTGCAGCTTCACGAGCAATGTCGATTGCCAAAGTCGATTTACCCAAACCAGGTCTGGCGGCGATAATCACTAGCTGGCCAGGGTGCAAACCGTTTGTCTCTTTATCAAGTTTGGTAAATCCGGTTGGGATTCCGGCTAGTCCCTTATTCTTCTGAACCAACTCAATTTCATCAGCTGCAATTTGCAGTGCTGATCCCAATCGTGTGAAATCTGCACCTGTAGATTCATCGGCAACGTTATATATTTCAGACTGCGCCGCGTTAACTAGTTCTTCAACTTCGCCTTCTGCTTCATAACCACGCTGCGCGATACGTGTTCCGGTTTCAATTAGTCTTCGAAGAATTGCTTTCTCGCGAACTATTTTTGCGTAGAAGCTAGCGCTTGCAGCAGTCGGTACCACAGCAGTTAGTTCATGCAGATACTCAGCTCCGCCAACGGTGGCTAGTTTTCCTAGCTTTACTAATTCATCACTGAGTGTGATCACATCTGTTGGCTCACCACGATTAGCTAGTGACTCAATCGCCGAATAAATGATTTCGTGCTTTGGTGCATAGAAGTCTCTAGGACGAACCAGACCATCACCCAGAATTGAATGAACAACATCAGCCGAAAGCAGCATGCCACCGAGGGTACTTTGTTCGGCAACTAGGTCGTGAGGAAGCAAGCGATCCTCGCTGCGGAACGCTTTTCCGGTTGGTGCAATCGACATCTGGGACTTTCTTTGATCAAAAACTGTTGGAACTTATTTGTAGCATTCACCATAGACAATGAACTGACAAACACGGTTGTTAGTTTTTCTGTGGATAACTAGACAAACACGCCGACCATATTGTGCATAAGATGTGCAAAAAGCTGTGCAAAATCTGTGGAAAACCGCCTAAACACCAGCAAATACAGGGTTTTCAACTACTTATATTTATTTGTAATCAAACCCTAAACCAGTGGATTAAGGTTTTGTGAAAGCGTATTCATAGCCCCAAACAGGCAACTTATCCACAAGTTATCCACAGGAAGGCCCTTAAAGCAAGATGGCAGGCTTTCAGCCTGCCATCAGAAGCCTTTCAGACTACTTCTTTGCTACAACCTGCAATTTAAGGGTTGCAACTAGATCTGAGTGAAGCTTTACGGTCGCCTCGTAGTTACCAACTGCACGAATAGGTGCGAAGAAAGCCACCTTACGCTTGTCGATTTCACCGAGACCGGCTGCAGCAACCGCTGCGGCAACATCGGCGGTCTTTACCGCGCCAAACAGGCGACCACCAACACCAGCTTTGACAGCTAGCTTGATTGGGTTTTCCTGAAGGCGGGCTTTTAGGGCCTGGGCTTCTTCAATGGTTGCCAAAGCACGAGCTTCGCGAGCAGCCTTGATCTGGGCTACCTGCTTCTCGCCGCCTTTGGTCCATAGCACAGCAAATCCGCGAGGCAATAGATAGTTACGGGCGTAACCATCCTTAACCTCAACTACATCGCCGGCTGATCCGAGGCCCGAGACCTCATTGGTCAAAATAACTTTAGACATTTACTTATCTCCTAGCGTCCTGCACCGGCGTAAGGAAGCAGCGCTACCTCACGTGCGTTCTTCACTGCCTTAGCAATCAGACGTTGCTCCTGAACAGAAACTCCGGTGATGCGACGTGAACGGATCTTGCCGCGGTCAGATACAAATTTACGTAGCGTTGCTACGTCTTTGTAATCGATGACGCCAACCTTGATTGGCTTGACTGGTGCAAGCTTTAGGTTCTTAGCGTTGCGTGCGCCTTTCTTGACGCGATCGCTGTTAACTTTTCCTGCCATTATTCTTCTCCTACTTAAACTCTAAAAAGGTGTCTCGTCGTTGGTGGCAAAACCTGAGTTAGTTCCAGGGTTTGACCAAGCGTCGTTAGCTGGGGTGGATGGTGTTTGCGGCTGTGTGCCCCAAGGGTTTCCCTCGACTGCTCCTTGACCATCGCGAGTGCGACGAGTCAATGATGCTGTTGCATAGCGCAAAGATGGACCGATCTCTTCAACTTCGATTTCAAGTGAAGCGCGAGTTTCTCCGCTATTGGCCTGGTATACGTTTACCGGCTTTAGTTTTCCGGTGACAATCACACGAGTTCCCTTGGTTAGTGAGCGCTGAACGTTCTCAGCAACTTCACGCCAAACGGTGCAGCGAATCCACATGGTCTCGCCGTCTTTCCACTCGCCTGATCCTCTGTCGTATGTTCTCGGTGTTGAGGCAACGCTTAGGTTCACATAAGCAATGCCGCTCGGGGTTTGCTTTAGTTCAGGGTCGGCAGAGATGTTACCGACAACTGTGATGTTTAGTTCGCCAGCCATCAGCTTTACTCAGCAGACTTAGCGGTAGCGCGCTTAGCTCTAACCGGCTTTTCTTCGTTGGCTTCGAACTCTGGAACCGCTACTGGATTGATCTTGAATACAGCATCTTCAGCACGCAAAACTTTGGTGCGAACAACTGCTTCAGACAATCTCAACTGACGGTCGAGCTCCAAAACTTCAGCTGGATTACAGGTCAAATACAAAACTGCGTAAATGCCTTCGGTTTTCTTGTTGATCTCGTAAGCGAAACGACGACGTCCCCAAATGTCAACGCTGTCAACGGTGCCGCCACCGTTGCGAATTACGTTGAGGAATTTGTCTAGGCTTGGGCCTACTGTTTTTTCGTCGACTTCAGCGTCAAGGATGACCATGACTTCATATTTATGCACGACTAACCCCACCTCCTCTGGACTAGAACGGCCACGGCGTTTCCGTGGCAGGAGGGTATATGCATTTGTTGACTAGAAGAAAAAGCACAGGGTCTTTTCCAAGGCAACCTGAATACTCTACCTTGAAGCCCACCAACTAAGCAA
>RHAS01000061.1 GCA_010028615.1 Actinomycetota bacterium | reverse complement strand
GGCTCAGAAGCTATTTTCACTTTCAACCTGAGACAACAATCCAATGTCGCTGCTAAAGGAACATTGGATGCATCCGTTGAAGGTGTTTTCGCTGGGGAAATTAGGATAGATCAGATTCCGCCTTCGGCCACAATCAATCTTCAAGCGTCAACGCTTAGGTCAGATACGAAAATTTATGACATCAAATTAACTAAGCCAGTAGTAGCAGTGACCCTGAGCGATTTCCAAGCTATCGGCACAGCAAGCGGATGCAAGATAGGTAATCTAAACGGCAGCAATCTAAATTACCAAGTGTCCCTAACAGATTGTGGTGACGGAACTTTTGGTATTGAGCTTCTAGCTAATTCAGTAAGCGACAGTTTGGGAAATGTTGGTCCGTCAGCCGACATCCTTTCAGAGCTCAATGAATCAAGTTCTCCGGCAGTAATAGTCGAAGAAATCGAGGGTGAAATCCCTGAAGAGATACTGGAAGTTCCAGTTGGCTCGATTTTTGGAAATCTTGATGCCGATACCCAAAAAGCTCTGCAGGATCTAGGCATATTCGCTCCTATGCCGGATGCACCAGTAACTGAGTTGGTGGCTGATCTTTCAACATCTCAGCCAGAAGATACTTTCAACTACGAGAGCGTTCAGGAAATTACTGCTGGCTCAACAATTGCACTGACCGTCAAGGTGAGCCCTGAAATTGCAGCCACATCCGATGTGGTGGTGTTTATCAAAACCGGTGATTTGTGGCAGTATCTTGGCCGCGCGGCCTTTGTTAAAACCCAAGTTGCAGCTGATTCCTTCGGTATCGCCAAAGCCGGCGAATACAAAATCCGCATCGTGGTGATAGCCAAAAATGTAGTCACCAACATGTCGCTACCAAGAGCCTTCGGGCAGTCCCTGCCGGTCAGAATATCTAGAGCGGTGACCGATGCTGAGACCAATCTCGGTGGTCAGCAGGTCAATCTAACGCTAAATGCCACCGCTCCAGCTTCTGGTGAACCAGAAGTTGTCCAAGAACTAAGCCCAGAGCTGCCACCGATTAGCGATCCTGGGCAAGAGTTACTTGATTTTGAGTTACCTAGCCTAAATGTTGGCCAGCCGGTTGCCAACGCTGCCATCGGAGCTACCGGTGATGATTTCGGTCCAAGCATCCCCTTTGATCCACTGGGTTCCCCAGAAGCAGTTGCCCAGGTGGTCAAGACCACCGCCACTGCAGTAGCCGTGGTTTCTACAGTCGCTGCCGCCGCGGCTGGAGCCGCTGCAGCAGGTGCAGCTGGATCCTCTAGTTCTAGTTCTAGTTCTAGTTCTAGTTCTAGTTCTAGTTCCTCTTCTTCATCAAGCCAGAATACTAACCAAGAAGAAGGCGAGATTGCCAATATCGATGCTCAAGTGGAGACATTCACTTCAACTCACACCGGTTGGGGAGATCGAATACCGTTATTCAAATACGGTCTCTTTACTTTCTTAGATAAAGCAACCCATGATCTCACCCTATGGTTAGCAAAGTTTTCACCGGTGGTATCCAAGATCATAAACGATGGTGCATACCTGAGAGCACAACTAGGTTCGCTCTGGTTAGCATTCCCTATTGCTGGAATTGTGCTTGCCAACATGGCTTTAGCCCAACCATCAATCGAACTTAGTACACCTAGCTGGCAGCTATTTATAGCCATAGCTGTGCTTGGGCTATTCGATGCACTATCTGGATTACTGGCAACAGTAATCTTTGTCATCGGCATGATCTCAAGTTATGGAATATCTTCCATATCCGATGTCAGATTGATGCTCGGTGTTATTGTTATGGGCTTTGGACCTGCGCTTATCTCGGTTGCCTTCAGGCAAATTCGTAAGCACGTCGATAAAAGCTTTAGCTATTTCTGGGAGCGTTTAGTTGATATCGCAGTACTAGTCTTCTTTACTGGCTGGACCACAGCAGCATTAGTGGCAACACTTCCCGCCTTGGCCGGTAAGACACTTTCTGCCGCTAACCACGTAGCGGATTTTGCCTTCTTCCTATCAATTGCAATAGTTATCCGAATCCTGCTTGAAGAACTAGCAGCTAGAAGCTTTGCTCAGCGCTTAGATAAGATCAACCCAACCGAGGTAACCCAAACTAGCCAACTGCAGAAGGTTATTTCAACCCTGGTTAGGTTAGGCTTATTTGTCTTTGTGACAGCAGCCTTCATGGGTAATAGCTGGCAGGTTTGGGTAGGTTCGCTGATATTTATCCTGCCTAATGTCTTTAGCTGGTTTGAAGATAAGTTACCAAACAGCCCATTGATCTGGAAGATCATCCCTACTGGCCTACCAGGGCTTGCCTTTGGGCTATTAGTGGCAAGCTATAGCTCGGTGCTGATTGGCTCCTGGATAGGCGACTGGCCTGATTTTGCTCAGTGGTCCTTCCTGCTGCTACCAATACCAATGTTTATTGTTGGACTGATTGGCCTATTTGGACGTGAGGGAAGAGATGGCGAAGAGCGACCACTGCAGAGACCACGCTTTAGGTATATCTATCGACTAGGTGGAATTGCAGTGCTGCTGTTCACAGCACAGCTAGCCGGCGTTATTTAATTCCGTTGCTTTTCAGTATTGCTGCAACCTGTTGCTGACGCTTAGTAATAAAACTAATTGATCTGGTTTGCTCGCTTTTAGCCAGAGTGAATTTACTCGGCACATTTTGGTATTGGACAGCCAGCACCGGGTTTATGAGTTTGGCAACATTTTGCATCTGGGTGGCAAGTTTCATACTCGTAGCTTTGGCTGAAACTGCCTTGAGCTCTAATAAATACTGCCTCTTACATACCGAATACTGAATACACATTACGTAGGCCTTGCCACGATAAGACTTTCTAGAGTCATACGGGTGAGAGCTTGTCGAAGATAACATCGGCACGAAGAAGTCATCGCCTAACACTTCAGTTTTTCTGTTTTCCCCAAAGGTGTTGTCAGTTCCCCAAGGGATATAGGTGAATTGGCCTTTGGTATTACTTCTAAGGAAATAATTATTTTTTAGTGGTCCTGAATAAGAGTCCCAGTGCCCAATGAAATTCTCTACAGCAAAAGCACGAATCAACAGGGTTCTGTTGGTAGCTACGCTCATGCCGGCGTACCAATCCTTTGGGATGAAATCACTCATGTAGTCAAAAAGAGTGGAGAGATCATCTTTATTAGGCGTTACTTTCCAACCGTAGTCAACCAGGAATGATCCGGTGTCCGCTGTTCCGTCTGCATTGCCAATATCCCAGTCCTCGTTGGCTTTGCCCTCGTAGATGTGCTGGGTAATGTCTTTGAAGCGCTTCTGCATAAAGACAGAGTCGGGTTGCTCAAGGTTTAGGTAGAGCCCCAAGTCTTTGCCGTTCATGTAAAGTCTTAGCCAGCCGGTCTTTGAGGCAGGAACTCCCATGGCGTTGAAAAGCGCATAGGAGCCATACTCGTGAAGTTTGCTGTTGTCCTGAATCATCGCGTTGAAGGTCATACGGCGAAGACCTAGGTAACCGTAAGGGGTGATTGCCTTGGGGAATTTGATCTTAAACGATGGTGTTCCATCAATATCTCCACCGTCATATTGCAGCGAGGTGGTGCCCTTTAGCCTGATGTCGACAGTCAAATTGCCGCTAGCTTTGCCATCTAAAGACAGGCTTAGTGAGGCGGGGGTATAAACCTTTGGGCTATTTCTAAGAGCAGTAATAGAAGTATTCGGGATAGTTAAGTCAGCTCGAACAATCTTAAGCGGGTTATAGATATCGGCAATGGTCAATTGCGTGTCCGCCTGAGCAGGGGAAAGGGCAGGGGCGAACAGGGTGCCAGCTAGGGCTAGACCTACGATTAGCTTGAGTATTCGAGTAAATTTGTTCATTTGGACTAGTCTAACCTTGTGACTCCAATTGATTACCCATCGCTTTTGGCCACATTGGCCATCGATCTCGTTTTGTTATTTCTTCTAGCCTACGTTTTCTTCTATCGTCGCCACCAGCGTCGCGATGTCTTTGTGGCACTCTGCCTCATCAACATCACCCTTTATGTCTTAGGTGGCGCGCTAGGCACCTTCACCATCTCTATTGGAGTAGGTTTTGCCCTATTCAGCGTTATCTCCATTTTCAGATTACGTTCAGTAACCCTAGGCTGGGTAGAAATTGTGTATTTGCTGGTAGCCCTAGCTATGGGTCTAAGCCTCGGCATTCCTGCCTATGACATTCCGGTTCAAACTTTGTATGCAGTTCTTCTAGTTGCTGCCGTATACATCGTCGATCATCCAAAGGTTCTTCCAAGCCGCGCCACCCAACAGTTCGCGCTCACTACCGACTACATCGAATTAGAGCCAACTGCACTAAAAACAAAAGTTGAGCAGCAGCTTGGCCATGAGGTGAAGAAAATCAAGGTTCGCTCAGTAAGCAGCACTCCAGTTTCGATGAAGCTCGAGGTCGAGGCCTAGCATGCCGGAAAAATTCAAATACGTTCGGCATCCGCACGTAGCCGCACGTAAGGACTTAAGGCCAGGAAGCACCGACACATTACTGAATGAGCCAGGACCAAAAAGCCTCAACCAGAAAATAGGTTTAGCAATAACTAAAGCGGTAGGTACGATGTGGGCGGCCTATCTGTTCTTCCTGCTCTCGCTAGTTAGCTTGCCAGCGGTAATCATGGAAGGCGATCCAATTTTGATTGTCGCCTGGGTTGCCCAAACCTGCCTTCAGTTGGTGCTGTTACCGATTATCATCGTCGGCCAGAACATTCAGGCAGCGGCTTCAGAAAAAAGAGCAATCCTTACCTATGAGGATGCCGCTGCAGTTTTGGAAGAAGCCAACCAGATTCAAAAGCACCTAGATCATCAGGACAAGACCCTTCAGGATCTGATGGATCGACTAGCCAAGCTAGAAGCTAAAGCGCTCAAGAAATAATGCGCCTGGTTATTGCTGATTGCTCGGTTGACTATGCCGGTCGGCTAACCGCCCACCTGCCATTAGCTAGAAGACTACTGATGCTAAAAGGTGATGGCAGCATCCTAATTCACAGTGAAACAGGCTCCTATAAGCCGCTTAACTGGATGAACCCACCTTGTAATTTTTCTAGGCATGAACCAGATGAAGAGCAGTTAGCCAAAGGTGTATCAGAAATATGGCGGGTTAGCCAACTAAAGAGCGCAGATATACTCTGGATTCAGATTTATCAAATCCATGAAGAGATAAACCACGAACTTGGTAAAGATCCAGGACTAATCAAAGACGGGGTGGAAGCTCACCTGCAGGAACTTCTCGCTGCCCAGATAGAGCTAATCGGTGCTGGAAGTAAATTGATTCGCAGGGAATATCAAACAGCAATTGGCCCAGTAGATATTCTGGCTAAAGATTCCAATGGTCAAACTGTTGCAATTGAAATAAAAAGACGAGGTGAGATTGATGGAGTTGAGCAGCTAACCAGATATCTTGGACTTCTCAATCGTGACCCGGCCCTAGCTCCAGTTAGAGGAATTTTTGCCGCCCAAGAAATAAAGCCTCAGGCTAGAACCTTAGCTGAAGATCGTGGTATCGAGTGCCTAGTTTTAGACTATGAAGCACTTAAAGCTGAAGGTGAAGATCCAGACTCGTTATTCTGG
>RHAS01000007.1 GCA_010028615.1 Actinomycetota bacterium | reverse complement strand
TACGCCTTCGCGGAGTCGTTGTCAACTTGAATAAAGAAAGCCTTGATATTCAGGTGGATGAAATTATTCAAGAGAACGCTCCAGCACTCCAGTTCACACTTGTCCAAGCGCTTGCTAAAGGCGACCGCGATGAGCTGGCTATCCAAGCTGCCACTGAGCTTGGGGTATTTGCGATTATTCCCTGGTCAGCCGATAGATCAATCAGCCGCTGGGAAGGAAATAAAAAAAAGTCTGGGAAAGATCGTTGGCAACAAATAGTCCTGGAAGCATCCAAGCAGTCGCTACGTAGTTTTATTCCAGAAGTCGAAGATGTTATTGATAGTCCAGCGCTAGCAAAACGCTTGGCAGGCTTTCATTTAGCGCTTGTGCTAGATCCTTCTGGTGGAAAGAGCTTGAGCGAAATAAATCTGCCTACCAGTGGCCAAGTGGCAATAGTTGTCGGCCCTGAAGGCGGCATCAGCAAAGAAGAGCTTGAGGCTTTTAGTGGCAGCGAGCAGATCAGCCTAGGTAGCAACATCCTACGGACCTCAACAGCCGGGCCTGCTGTGCTAGCAGCCCTTACGCTTGGTCGAAACCAACCCTAGACTTGAGATAAGCAAAAGGAGTTTCATTGGATTGCATTTTCTGCAAGATCACCTCAGGGGTAATCCCAACCAATTTTGTCGCTGAATCCGAGCACGCTGTCGCATTCAAAGACATTTCACCAAGACAACCGGTTCACATCCTGGTAGTCCCTAGAAAGCATTTCAGCGATATCGCAGAGCTGACCGACAGCGACGATAATCTGCTACTGGAGCTTATGAAGCTGGCCAGAAAAGTTGCTGCTGAGAATACCGATGGCTCGTTTAGGTTATCTTTCAACACCGGTTCTTCAGCTGGTCAAACAGTATTTCACGTGCATGCTCACGTGACCGCTAAAGGGGCGAAAGCTTAGTGGCGCAGGAAAATATTGGTAACACTAAGTTGGAATTTGCTATTGAAGGCGTCGATTTAGTTGCACTTTTTGGAACAGAAGACAAACTGCTAAAAAGCGTTGAAAAGGCTCATCCGCAAGTCTCAGTTCTTGTTCGGGGCAATACAGTAACCCTTACCGGATCAGAAGCAGACTGTTTAGCAGCAAAGCGTCTTATCGATGAGGCAGTAACCATGCTTCGTGCTGGATTGGATATTGCACCTGTAGATATTGCAGTGAGCGCCAAAATGATTAGCCAGAATCAGTCACCGGCAGAGCTACTGAGCCAGAGCATTCTTTCTTCAAGAGGCAAAAGCATCCGGCCAAAAACAATCAACCAGAAAAATTATGTTGATGCGATTGATCAAAACACCATCGTTTTTGGTATCGGCCCAGCCGGAACCGGTAAAACCTACCTAGCTATGGCTAAGGCGGTTCAAGCGCTGCAACGCAAAGAAGTTAGCAGGATAATCCTGACTAGGCCAGCCGTTGAAGCGGGAGAGCGCTTGGGCTTTTTACCCGGCACACTAACTGACAAGATCGATCCATACCTTCGCCCGCTATTTGACGCGCTACACGAGATGCTAGATCCAGAAGCTGTCCCGAAGCTACTCACAACTGGAACCATTGAGGTTGCACCGCTTGCCTATATGCGCGGTCGAACACTCAATGATTCATTCATCATTCTGGATGAGGCGCAGAACACAACACCAGAGCAAATGAAGATGTTCCTAACCAGATTAGGTTTCAACTCAAAAATGGTGGTGACTGGAGATGTCACTCAGGTTGATTTACCTACCGGAAAATCAGGCCTCAAGGTAGCAAGCCAAATACTTCCTAAAGTTGATGATCTGAAGTTCTGCTACTTGGATTCTTCGGATGTGGTTAGACACGCACTGGTAGCCAGAATCGTTGATGCTTACAGCCGTTTTGAACAAAAGCTTGCTGGTAAGGCCAAGCCGAGGACTCGATGACAGTAGAAATCGAAAACGAGTCTGGAGTTGATGCTCCGCTGACGGAAATCCTGCAGCTGGCAGACTTTGCTCTAGTGAAGATGCACATCGATCCGAGGGCAGATTTAGAGATTCTGCTAGTAAATGAAACTGTGATGGAGCAATACCATCTGGACTGGCTGCAAGAGAGCGGCCCAACTGATGTGTTGAGTCAGCCAATTGATGGACTTCGTCCAGGTAAACCAAATTCCATCACTCCAGCAGGGCATCTTGGTCTCATTGTGTTATGTCCGCAAGTTGCAGCCAAACAGGCAAAAGAGCGCGGTCACTCTGAGCTAAGAGAAGTATTGATCCTTATCTCGCACTCAATTTTGCACCTACTTGGCTTTGACCATGCTGAAAAGCAAGAAGAGCTTGAAATGTTTGCCCTCCAAGAAGAAATTGTCGAGCATTACCTGCAGAGTAGGCAGAGCTGATGATTTATCTGGGTTTAGCACTCACAGTACTTTTGGCAAGTTTTGCAATCTTGCTGGCGCTTGCGGAAGCTGTAATCAAACTCAATGATGAGGACGAAAGACCAACCGAAGCACTTGCCTTTACCAAGCAGGTAGTGGTTTCTATTTATGCGGTGGTTCTAAGCCTAATTTTTGTGGCTTGGGGGCTAAACATTTGGTGGGTAGTTCTAGTCAGCTTGCTGCTAGTAGTTGGTTTGAGCCTTCTAATGCAATTACTTGCCCGTAATGCCGGAAAGGCCGTTTGGGCTACCAATGTGGTTCGCTTTGTGTCTCCGCTGCTGAAGTCAATAAATCTGTTCTTCACTCCGCTATCGCTTCCTACCGAGTCGACTGAAGAGTATGAGCAGGAGCTAATTGAATCGGTGGAAGAGTTAGGTCAAACTAATGCGCGAGAGATCATGTTGCCGCGAATCGACATGGTTGTCATCCCAGCTGAGGAAACCCTTGCTTCCAGCATGACCGTGTTTTTCCGCTATGGCTTCTCACGTCTTCCAGTTATTGGAAAGAATCTAGACGACATCAAGGGCGTGCTCTATATCAAAGACGTTGCCAGATTGATTCACGAAAATCCCGATCGCGCGGCCAGTGTTCGAGCCATAGACATTGCTAGGGAAGCAGTATTCATTCCAGAAAGCTTGCCGGTGGATGATCTACTGCAAAAAATGCAGCAATCGGCTATCCAGATCGCAATGATTGTGGATGAGTACGGCGGTGTGGCTGGAATGGTGACCATGGAAGATGTGATTGAAGAAATCATTGGAAACATTTCCGATGAGCACGATAACGACCTCCCTGAGATTACTGAGTTAGAAGATGGCTGGATCAGGGTGAGCACCAGGCTTTCGCTATTTGATCTAGGTGAGCATTTTGAGCTTGAGCTAGAGGATGAAGATGTTGACAGCGTAGGTGGCCTACTGGCTAAGCAATTAGGTCGACTTCCGGCTAGAAATGACCAGATTGAGTTTTCTGGGTTGATTATTCGAGTTGATCGAGTTGAAGGTAGACGCAAGCGCGTAGTCACCGCACTTGTTCGGATGAGCGATGACCTGATTGATGCCAGAAAAGCTCTCGAGGTTGAACCCGAGTGAATAATTTTCGAGCGGGATTTATAACCTTTGTCGGTCGTCCAAATGTTGGCAAATCAACTCTTACCAATGCGCTGGTCGGTGAAAAGATTGCAATCACTAGCAGTAAACCGCAGACCACAAGAAAAGCTATCCGTGGCCTAGTAAATCTAGATTCTGCCCAACTGATTATTGTTGACACACCTGGACTGCACCGACCAAGAACTCTTTTAGGGGAGCGACTAAACGATGTGGTTGAGAACACTCTTTCTGAAGTGGATGTAATCGGCTTTTGTGTCCCAGCAGACGAAAAGATTGGTCCTGGAGATCAGTTCATCAATTCCTCTCTTGATCGCTATCCAAGAGCAAAGTTGGTGGCGTTAGTTACTAAAGCTGAAAAGGTCACTCGTGATCAATTAGCTAGTCAGCTAATTGCTATCTCAGCACTTCGCGACTGGGCGGCTATTGTCCCAGTTAGCGCTGTTTCCGGGGAGCAATTGGAAGAGTTGAAAGCTGTGTTGGCAGAGCTAGTTCCTGAATCACCGGCTTTATATCCAACCGATCAAAAAACCGAAGAGTCTTTGGAATCAAGAATCTGTGAACTCATTCGAGAAGCAGCCTTGGAAAAATCAAGAGAAGAGCTACCGCATTCACTGGCAGTTACCATCGATGAGCATGGAAAGCGTGAAGGCGCTGAGATCTACGACATCCATGCCAATTTATGGGTGGAACGAGACAGTCAGAAGCCAATAATCATTGGTAAGGGCGGGTCACGACTAAAAGAAATCGGCAGCGATGCCCGCCGCGAAATAGAAGCGCTTCTAGGTAGCAAGGTAATGCTGAAGATTCAGGTCAAAGTGGCTCCTTCGTGGCAGTCTGATCCAAAACTGTTGGGTCGCCTTGGACTTTAGCCTGTGCTATCGTGAAGAAATGTTCTTCTTGGCCCTGCTTAGTAGCCGCGACGGGATTTAGTAGTTCCCTCGTCGCGGAGAATCCAGCCATTTCTAAGCCAGCCAACTTAATAGATTCAAGGATTTCAAAATGAAGAACAATCAAAAACCATCGGCAATGCCGATACACAAATACCGCCCTTTCCACGAGCAGATTCCGGTCTCGCTACCTGATCGAACCTGGCCAACCAAGATAATTAGCAAAGCCCCACTATGGTGCGCAGTTGACCTACGCGATGGCAATCAAGCGCTGATTGATCCGATGAGTCCCGAGCGCAAGCTAAAGATGTTCCAGTTGCTGGTAAAGATGGGCTATAAGGAAATAGAAGTTGGTTTTCCTTCCGCTTCACAGACTGATTTTGACTTCGTGCGCGAGCTAATTGAAGGAGGCCACATCCCAGATGATGTGGTTATCCAGGTGCTAACCCAAGCTAGAGATCACCTGATTGAACGCACCTATGAATCCATCAGGGGAGCAAAGAAAGTGGTCATGCACTTTTACAACTCCACTTCGGTGCTGCAGCGTCGAGTGGTCTTTAACACCGATAAGCAGGGTGTAATCGACATTGCTCTAGCTGGTGCTAGAAAGTGCATGGAGCTAGAAAGTGAAGTTCCCGATACCGAGATTTACTACGAGTATTCCCCAGAGTCATACACCGGCACCGAGCTCGAGTTCGCTAGAGACGTCTGCAACGCAGTAATTACGGAGATCAAGCCAAAACCTGATCGCAAGATGATCATCAACCTGCCGGCAACTGTTGAGATGGCAACACCAAATGTCTATGCGGACTCAATTGAATGGATGTCCAGAAATCTAGTCAATCGAGATTCAGTGATTCTTAGTCTTCATCCACATAATGACCGCGGCACTGCTGTTGCCGCTGCTGAACTTGGATACCTAGCTGGTGCAGATCGCATCGAAGGTTGCCTGTTTGGTAATGGTGAGCGCACCGGAAATGTTGATTTAGTAACCCTTGGACTTAATCTATTTAGCCAAGGCATCGACCCAGAAATCGACTTTTCTAATCTCGATGAGATAAGAAGAACAGTCGAGTATTGCAACCAGCTGCGCGTTCCTGAGCGAGCACCATACGGTGGAGATCTTGTCTACACGGCATTTTCAGGCTCGCACCAGGATGCCATCAAAAAAGGTTTTGAGCGAATGGAAGCAGACGCTAAGGAGCAGGGAGTAGATACCGATCAGCTAATCTGGGCGGTTCCATATCTTCCAATTGACCCTATGGATGTTGGTAGAAGCTATGAAGCGGTAATTAGAGTGAACTCCCAATCAGGTAAGGGTGGAGTTGCTTATCTTCTCAAGACCGATCACAATCTTGAACTACCTAGAAGACTGCAGATCGAATTTAGTCGCGTTGTGCAGAACAGAACTGACAGTGAAGGTGGCGAGGTAACTTCTGCCCAACTGTGGGAAATCTTCCAGGATGAATATCTTCCTAGTAAAGACCCTTCCAAGAAGTGGGGACGTTTTGAGCTAAAGCAAATGCAAACAAGCTCTGAACTAGATGGCGTCGTTGAACTAAAGGCAACCCTTCGGGATAACGATACTGAGCTAAAGGTGCAAGGCTCTGGAAATGGTCCGATTTCTGCCTTCCTCGAGGTGTTAGCAAAGCAGGGAATAACTGTTTCACTACTTGATTACACAGAGCACACCCTTAGCGCTTCAGGTGATGCCCTGGCAGCAGCCTATGTTGAACTTTCAGTTGCCGGTAAAACTCTGTGGGGTGTTGGCGTTGATGGAGATATTTCAACCGCTTCACTAAAGGCTGTCATTTCGGCGGTTAACCGCTCTGAGCGGTAATACTTGTTAGGTGCCTACCTACCGAGATGAAGCAGTTGTGCTTAGAACCCATAAATTGGGGGAAGCCGATCGCATCGTAACTTTGCTCAGTAGACATCGCGGTCAGATTAGAGCGGTCGCAAAAGGGGTAAGAAGAACTGCTTCAAAGCTTGGGGCGAGACTAGAACCATTCATGGTGGTAGACCTGCAGTGCTATGAAGGTAAGAATTTGGATACCGTCACCCAGGTAGAAATCATCGGAGCATACGGTGCGGAAATAAGTGATCAGTATGATGCCTACACGGTAGCCAGCGTAATTTGCGAAACAGCTCTGAAACTTACCGATGATGAACCAGCAGGTAATCAGTATCTCCTTTTGGTAGGTGCACTTAGATCACTTGCCAAAAAAGAACATCAACCGCAGATGATCTTGAACTCCTATTTACTAAGAGCATTATCTATTGCTGGTTGGGCACCGAATTTTTCTGAGTGCACAACCTGTGCCGAACCTGGACCGCATCCAGCCTTTTATGTTCAAACCGGAGGTGTCGTCTGCGAGCGTTGTCTTACCCCAGCAGCAGCCATCATCGGCAAGGAAGCCAATGTTTTGCTTGCCGCCTTACTAGCAGGGGATTGGGAAATAGTAGAAAAAGCTAGTGCTGCCGTTAAACTTTCAGCATCAGGAATTGTCAGTGCTTATACCCAGTGGCACATCGATAAGGGCCTGAAGTCAATAAATCACCTGGAGCGTGAATGAAAAAGCCAAAGTTTTCTGGCAACATTCCAAGCCACGTCGCAATCGTTATGGACGGTAATGGTCGTTGGGCTAACGCTAGGGGGCTCACCCGTGTCGAGGGACACCGCGCTGGCGAAACCGCGCTGATGGATGTCATCGAAGGAGCGATTGCGGCTGGAGTGAAATACCTAACCGTTTTTGCCTTCTCTACAGAGAACTGGAAAAGATCACCCGATGAGGTGAAGTTTTTGATGAACTATAACCGTGAGGTTCTGTTACGACGGAGAGATCAGTTAAACCAGTGGAATGTGAAAATCCGCTGGGTTGGCACAAGACCTAAGCTTTGGCCCAGTGTGATTGATCAACTAGTTGCAGCTGAAAAGCTCACTAAAAATAACACCGGATTGGTTTTCACCATGTGTGTAAATTACGGCGGTCGTGGCGAGATTATCGAGGCAATAAATCAGATGCTCGTCGATAAGGATCAAGGCAAACTGCCTGCCAAGATCACTGACAAAACAGTGCAGAAGTACTTGCTGACTAAAGATCTGCCCGATGTTGACCTTTTCATTAGATCTAGTGGCGAGCAAAGAATCAGCAATTTCCTACTTTGGCAATCGGCCTACGCGGAGTTTGTCTTTATGGACGTGCTCTGGCCCGATTTCAACCGAGAGCACCTTTGGAGCGCACTTTCTGAATACAGCAAGCGCAACCGCCGCTTTGGTAAGGCTGAGGATAAGCCGAAGGGCAGATAAACTAAAGGTTCGAGACACCGTAGCCAACGGTGCCTGACCAAGGGAGCATAAATGGCAGCCCCAACACGCCTAGATGCAGTTATTTCTCTAGCAAAGCGCAGAGGCTTTGTTTTTCCAGCCGGTGAAATCTATGGTGGAACCCGTTCAGCCTGGGATTACGGGCCGCTCGGAGTCGAACTCAAAGAAAACATAAAACGCCAGTGGTGGCAGTCCATTGTCAATAGCCGCGAAGACATCGTCGGCTTGGATTCTTCGGTCATTTTGCCAAAGCGGGTCTGGGAGTCATCTGGTCACGTAAGAGAGTTTGTTGACCCGCTGATTGAGTGCACATCGTGCCACAAGCGTTTTAGAGCAGATCACCTCGAAGAAGCCTTCGAAGAGAAGAAGGGCCGCCAGCCAACTTCTCTTGCTGAGGTGCCATGTCCAAACTGTGGCAATAAAGATATTTGGACTGAGCCGAAGCTTTTCAATGGATTATTAAAGACCTACCTTGGTCCAGTTGAGGATGAGTCGGGGCTGCATTATCTTCGTCCTGAAACTGCTCAGGGAATATTCGTGAACTTCGCCAATGTGCTTGGTGCATCCAGAATGAAGCCACCGTTTGGTATCGGGCAAATAGGAAAGTCTTTCCGAAATGAAATTACTCCAGGAAACTTTATCTTTAGAACCCGTGAATTTGAGCAAATGGAAATGGAATTCTTTGTTGAGCCAGGCACCGATGAGACTTGGCATGAGTATTGGATCCAAGAGCGTTACAACTGGTATGTGAACTTAGGAATCAATCCTGAAAACCTTAGACTTTTTGAACATCCAAAGGAAAAGCTTTCACACTATTCCAAGCGAACTGTGGATATTGAATATCGTTTTGGTTTCCAAGGTAGTGAATTTGGTGAACTTGAGGGAATAGCTAACCGCACCGATTTTGATTTAACCATCCACTCCAAAGAGTCAGGGGTTGACCTCAGTTACTTTGATCAGGCCAAGGGTGAGCGTTGGACTCCTTTCGTAATTGAGCCAGCGGCTGGTCTAACTAGATCCTTAATGGCATTCCTAGTTGATGCTTATGCCGAGGACGAGGCACCAAATACCAAAGGTGGGGTAGATGTTAGAACTGTTCTGCGTTTGGACTATCGCCTATCTCCGGTAAAGGTTGCAGTCTTGCCGTTATCTCGTAATGAGGAGCTCTCTCCGGTTGCTAAGAACCTGGCTCAAGATTTGCGGAAAACCTGGAACGTTGATTTTGATGACTCTGGTGCTATCGGAAGAAGATACCGTCGCCAAGATGAGATCGGTACTCCCTTCTGTGTCACCATCGATTTTGAAACACTTACCGACCAAGCGGTAACAGTTCGTGATCGTGACAGTATGGCTCAGGAGCGGGTCGGTCTAGATCAGCTGAAGTCATACCTAGCGGGCAAACTTGTCTCCTAGTAGGTTCTATTTTGCTTAAGTACGGTGCCATCTCGATTACCACGCCAGTTGTGCTAGCGCCAATGGCGGGGATAACCAATACCGCTTTTCGCCGACTCTGTCGCGAATACGGTGGTGGTTTGTATGTCAGCGAGATGGTTACCTCTAGGGCACTGGTTGAGCGCACTGAAGAGTCAATGAGACTAATCGGTCATCATGAGAGTGAGAACGTCCGATCGGTTCAGTTATATGGAGTTGATCCAAAGACCATCTCCGAGGCCGTGACAATGCTGGTAGCCGAGAATAGGGCTGATCACATCGATTTAAATTTCGGCTGCCCAGTTCCGAAGGTCACCAGAAAAGGCGGGGGAGCTGCCCTTCCCTACAAACAGGATCTGTTCCGAGCTATTGTTACCAGCGCTGTTCGGGCAGCTGGGGATATTCCAGTGACAGTAAAGATGCGAAAAGGCATCGATAGTGATCATCTAACATTTTTAGAGTCCGGAAAGGCTGCTGCCGATGCAGGCGCTGCCGCGGTTGCTCTGCACGGTAGAACTGCAGCCGAGTACTATTCGGGTAATGCGGATTGGAATGCTATCTACGAATTGAAAGACTCTCTTAGAGATGTTCAGGTCCTAGGAAACGGGGATATCTGGTCGGCAGCCGATGCGATCAGGATGATGCGCCAAACTGGTGTAGATGGCGTCGTAGTTGGAAGAGGTTGCCTTGGTCGACCTTGGTTATTTGCAGACCTGCAAAAGGCCTTTGAAGAATACGCTAGAGACCCTAAATCTGACTTAGCAATCGATCCAGTTCAGCCGACATTGGGTGAAGTGGCTCAAGCTTTCAAGCAGCATGCTCTTTTGCTCGTCGAATTCTTTGAATCTGAAGAGCGAGCTTGCAGAGATATCCGAAAGCACGTTGCTTGGTACTTCAAGGGATACCCTGTTGGGGGAGAATTCCGTGCAGCCCTTGCCCAGGTTGAGACATTGAACCAGATGGATGACTTATTGGGAACTTTAGATTGGTCTCTTCCTTATCCAGGTGAGCTAGCTGAAGGCCCGAGGGGAAGACTTGGCGGTGCTAAGGTTTGTGCGCTACCAGAAAATTGGTTGAACTCTAGAGAACTCGAAGGGGACCAGCGAAGAATGCTGAGTGAAGCTGAGCTTGGGGTATCTGGCGGATGACACAAAACTACTCAGCTGAAGATCAAGAGCGCTTTCTCCCAGAAAGCGGCACAGGAAGATCCGCCCGCACAGAATTCGCTAGAGATAGAGCGAGAATCGTGCACTCTTCTGCACTTAGAAGGCTTGGTGCGAAAACCCAGGTGCTAACGCCAGGGCTCAATGATTTTGCAAGAACTAGGTTGACTCATTCGCTTGAGGTTGCTCAGGTTGGTCGGGAAATGGCGGTTGAATTCGGAGTTGATCCGGATGTCGTCGATTCTGCTTGTTTAGCTCACGATTTAGGACATCCTCCTTTTGGGCACAACGGTGAAAAAGCACTAAACGACTGGTCTAGGGACTTTGGTGGCTTTGAAGGTAATGCCCAGACCCTTCGGATACTGACCCGCATTGAACAAAAGGTTTATTCAACTGACGGGATCGCTTTTGGACTGAATTTGACCAGGACCGAATGGGCAGGGACTCCTAGACAATCAGCACAGCTTAAGAATCTCACTTCTTCGGTTATTGGAAGTTTTGTATCTCGAACCACTGAAGCAACTTTTGAAGCTAATCCAGCTAAGAATTTTGCTAGGTATGCTGCGGACATTATTGTTCCTGACGAGGTTGCAGCGGAGATAGCGATATTCAAGGGCATCGTTTCATACTTTCTAATGTCAGCTGGAACAAAACAGGGCTTTTATGAGAGCCAGCGACTTATCCTCACAGAGTTGGCAGATGCGCTGTTGGCCTCTAACGGGCGTGAACTTGACGCCTTTAGCAAATTGCAGTGGGAAAATGCCAAAGGTGAAGTTGAAAAACATCGAGTGATTGTCGATCAAATAGCGACACTTACCGATGCCTCTGCTATTTCGATGCATGAAAAGCTAATTGGTTCGAAGCGGGGGGCAAAGTAATGGCAGGTCGTATCCCGCAACGAGATATAGAACAGATCAAGCAGCGAATAAGTATTGCCGATGTAGTTGGAGAGTATGTCCAGCTCAAGTCATCCGGGGTTGGTTCACTCAAAGGGCTTTGTCCTTTTCACGATGAAAAATCCCCATCGTTCAATGTGCGCGGGGATCAAGGGTTCTACCACTGTTTTGGTTGCGGTGAAGGTGGCGATGTTTACAAGTTTTTGCAAAAGATGGAAAACATTACCTTCTATGAGGCCGTAGAGAAGTGTGCAGCGAAGATTTCTTATCAGATAACTTATGAATCTGGTGGCCGGGATGATGGGGTAAACCGAGCCAGGTTACTTGCTGCTAATGAGGCAGCTGCCAAGTTTTTTTCCGAACAACTAAACTCAACCGAAGCTCAAGAGGCCAGAAATTTCCTGAGCGCTAGAAACTTTGACAAGTCCAGCGCTGAGCACTTTGGTGTTGGTTACGCTCCTAAATCCTGGACCGCACTATCCGATCACCTAAAGGCACAGGGTTTTACCGAAGAGGAACTTATCAAGGTTGATCTGCTAGTAGCCAAGGAAGGAAAGCGCTACGACAAATTCCGTGGTCGGCTTATTTGGCCGATTCGTGATGCCACCAATTCAGTTGTTGGCTTTGGTGCGAGGAAGATCTACGAGGATGATCCGCTTGCTAAATACATCAACACCTCGGAAACCCCGGTTTATCACAAGTCGCAGGTGCTCTATGGGTTGGATTTAGCCAAGAAAGAGATTGTTCAGAATCGACAGGTTGTCGTAGTTGAAGGCTATACCGACGTGATGGCCTGTCACTTAGCTGGTATCAAAACTGCTGTTGCAACCTGTGGAACGGCTTTCGGTGATGATCACATCCGCAAGATAAACCAGCTTTTTGGTTCATCCGATCAGGCTGCTTCGGTCATTTTTACCTTCGACCCGGATGCGGCTGGACAGAAGGCAGCCATGCGTGCCTTTGAATCATCAGCAAAATTCATCGCCACAACTTTTGTGGCTACCGGTCCAGAAGGATTAGACCCTTGCGACCTGCGCATTAAGCAAGGTGATCAGGCTGTGGTTCAGATGATTCAGGACAGAAGACCAATCTATGAATTTGCTTTGGATCAGAAAATCTCTGGTCACGACCTTACTTCTTACCCAGGTCGCCTAGCCGCAGCCACGGCTGCAGTGTCGGTTCTTGCAAGACTTAGCGATCTTGGTGCAAGAGAGCAGTATGTTCGTATCCTGGCGGCTAAGGTGCAATTATCCGCAGATGAGATAAACCGCTTATTGTCGCAAGAGCTTACTAAGCAACGATCTCAAGCGGTACAAGCCTCACGTCGAGGCGATTACGAACCGGTAGCGCCTGAACAAGTTGACGAGCAACCTGAATTTCCAACACCAAACCTAAATGATCCAAACACCAGGTTTGAGCAGGAAGTACTAGCGGTACTGCTGCAGCTACCAAGCGCATGGAAACAAGAGCAGCTACATCAGGTTTGTGGTGAACTGTTTGCAACGGTTAGTTTCAGTGTCATCGCGCAAGCAATCAAATCGGCGACTGAAGGAAACCCTGAGAGTAGTTGGATTGATCGAGTTCTCGCAAACTCTCCAGAGCCGCTGCATTCCATGATTCGAGCTTTTGCGGTCAAGCCGCTGCCAGTGACAAGTGCAGACCAGGCTAAGGACTATGCCGAAGGAGTGATTAGTTCTGCACTTAAAAAGATTCTCGTTCGCAACCGAGCTGCCATGATTAGTGCTCTGGCTCTTATTGATAAGGAGAGTTATCCAGATCAACACAGTAAGGTGCAGAGAGATTTGGTCGCCTTGGAAGAAAAGATAAGAGCGCTATCGTGAGCTTAGACAGAACGAAAGTGAGCATTCTGCCTAAGAGTTTCCCTGACTACGAAAAGGCAGTTATCGATAGTGGTTGCCAACTTAGTGAGATAGACGAGTCAGTAGGGGCATTGATTTGGACGTCTTATGCCGATCCAGCTGGACTTGCTAAAACTATTGCTGAAAATCCTCAACTGGAATTTGTCCAACTGCCATTTGCCGGAGTTGATGCATTCAAAGATGTAATCAAGTTGCCAGTTCGTTTCGCCTGCGCAAAGGGGTCCTATCGGGAACCAGTAGCAGAACATGCTCTGATGCTAGCCATGGCCTTAGGTCGAGTACTGGCAGAGCGGGTGACCGCTAGAAGCTGGGGCAGGAAGCACGCTGATTCTCTTTACGATGCGAATGTGCTAATTATCGGTGGGGGAGGAATCACCGAAGAGCTCATCAAGTTACTTACCCCGTTCCGTTCACATATAACTGTCGTTCGTAACAGAGATCTCCCACTCGACGGTGCGACAAAAGTTGTGACTCTGGAAAAGCTAGAGGAGGAGCTACCTCGTGCCGACTGGGTGATCTTGGCTTGCTCGCTTACAGATAAGACTCACCACCTAATGAACTTAGACCGGCTAAAGCTAATGAAGCCAAGTGCCTATTTGGTGAATATAGCTCGAGGCCCAGTTATAGTCACTGACGACCTAGTACAGGCTCTAAATGAAGGAATTATTGCTGGCGCTGGGGTGGATGTTACCGACCCCGAGCCACTACCGGATGGACACCCGCTTTGGGAGGCTAAGAACGTCAT
>RHAS01000060.1 GCA_010028615.1 Actinomycetota bacterium | reverse complement strand
TATTTGGCTAAAGTCTTCAATGACAACTGGATGAGAACCTACGGGTTTATGCCAAGACTTGACACAGCAGTTGAAGACTTAGTATCCGGGACTGTCCAAGAACCAAACCTAACCCAAGTAACCATGAACTCGACAGTTCAAGATGCTTTAGCAACAGGAGCTTCAATCATGGTGGTATTCGATAACAACCCTCCGGTTCGTGTTGGTGAAGTTATGGGAGTTGTTCGTAGATCGAACCTAGCCAATGTAAATCCAACTGATCTGGTTTCAGCACACCTTGAACCAAAACCAGCACTGCTTGGTTATACCGACACCATTGAGAAGGCTAAAGAAGTGATGGCTAAGAGCGATAGCGCTCTAGTTTTACGTGAAGGTGAAGTTATGGCTTTACTAACAGGTGAGCACTTCAACTAACTAGATGTCGCGGGGTTAAGTTAACCTACTCGTATGCGAGATGCTCTAAACATTGACTTTTCGAATATTTCGAATAATATTTCAGGTGTGAACAAGCCAATAAATCTAAGCACAAAGCTCGTAAAAGCACTTAGACAGATAAGCGAATCGCTCAATGAGTCAAAGAGAAAGAGCGTCGTAAAACTTGAAGTAAACGGGGAGAATTTTGAGCTTCCAAGTGAATTTGGCCCGATTCTTATTGAGTTGGCAAATAAGGCAGCCATTAGATCTCAAATACACATTGTCGGCTCAAGAGATACTTTCACCACACAGCAAGCGGCTGATTATCTGGGATACTCAAGGCCAACGCTGATAAAGATGCTCGACGAATACAAAATTCCAATTACCTTGGTTGGCAAGCATCGCAAAATAGAGTTCACGGAATTGATTCGCTTAGAAAATCAGATCAAAGCAGAGCGCAAGAAATTCTTAGAGGACATGGCAAAAGAGGACTATGAACTGGGCAAGCTAGAAGGCTTTGACCCGGTGAAAAATGCTCGTAGATAGAGTCCTAGTTGATGCAAACTGCCTTCACAAGTTATATCTCAGAAATCTACTTCTAACTCTCGCCGACTGTGAATTGATTGAACTGCGTTGGAGTCAGGAAATCATAGTTGAAACCATTCGGAGCTTAGTTAAGCGCTTTCCAAATAAGTCAGCATCCGTGACTTATCGATTGAATTCTTTGAATCACCACTTTAGAGAATCCCTGGTTATTGACTACGAGTATTTAGTTGGAAAGTTAGGGTGCAGGGACAAGACTGACGAGCATGTTCTAGCCGCCGCGATTCACAGTCAGTCTAAATATTTGCTGACCTTTAACGTCTCGGACTTCCCCAAAGAGGCGCAGGTGACGTATGGGGTGGAGATTGTTGATCCAGACATTTTTCTATTGATGTTGGCAGATAGGGATGAGCAGGCTTTTCTTGCAGCATGTGCCGTTTGGTTGGCGCACTTCAAATTGCCGGAGTTCAATGCACTGGAGGCAGCTAAGGCTATCCGTTTAGCAGGCTGTGAGGCCTTTTCGGAATGGCTTTCTGAGAGAGCGGAGCTGCTAGATCGATTGTTGTAGTTAGCCTGGCCCGAAACACAGTTTAGGCTTGAGGTATGTCAGAATTTGAAACTAGGGCTATTCACGTAGGACAGCACCCGGATGAGAAAACCGGTAGCGTGATTCCACCTATCCATATGACCTCAACCCATAAGCAGGACGGGGTAGGAAATCTCCGCGATGGCTTTGAATACAACCGTGCTGCCAACCCAACTAGATCAGCTTTGCAGGAGGCCCTAGCTTCCCTCGAGGGAGGTCGTTTCGGACTGAGTTTCTCCTCTGGGCTAGCTGCCGAAGATGCCGTAATCAGAACCGTGCTAGGACCTGGCGATCACGCCATCTTGGCTGATGACATGTATGGCGGCTCCTATCGGCTCTTTGCCCGAGTATTCAAGGACTGGGGAGTTGAATTCAGCATCGTTGACCTCAATAATTTTGAGCAGTTAGAGCAGAGCTTTATCGCTGGTAAGACCAAAATGGTCTGGATTGAAACTCCATCGAATCCGATGATGACAATCTTTGACATTGCCAAGGTTTCTGAGATAGCGCATCGTCACGGGGCGATCGCAGTTGTCGATAACACCTTTGCCACTCCCTACCTTCAACGCCCACTAGAACTCGGCGCTGATGTAGTTATGCATTCAACGACTAAGTATTTAGGTGGCCACTCTGATGTTTTAGGTGGTGCACTTGTCCTAAACGATGGGGAGCTAGCCAAGAAAATCGAGTTTATCCAGTTTGCCGTTGGAGCTGTTTCATCGCCATTTGATGCATGGCTTACGCATCGTTCGCTTAAAACTCTTGCCCTAAGAATGGACAAGCACTGCTTTAATGCTCAGGCGGTAGCTAACTATCTTGAAACAAGAACAGATAAAGTTGCCGCGGTTTATTATCCGGGACTACTAAATCATCCAGGTCATGACCTAGCTAGAACTCAGATGGCTGGTTTTGGTGGAATGCTGTCTTTCAAGTTATCCGGTGGTGAAAGCGCTGCTAAGAAATTCTGTGAGTCAACCAAATTGTTTACCTTGGCCGAGAGCCTCGGTGGTGTTGAATCACTCGTGAATTACCCAGCAGAGATGACCCACGCATCGGCTAACGGATCACCACTTGAGGTAGCGAAAGATATTGTCAGATTGTCAGTCGGTGTTGAGCACATCTCCGACATCCTTGATGATTTGAAGCAAGCTCTTGAGAAAATTTAGGATTTCTCATGTCTGGGTCTGAGCAAGAGAGAGTTGAAGCAATCTACGATGAGTTTGCTAAAACTTACGATGAGCATTACTCGGCCAAAGAATTTCAAGAAGAAGACCAAGAACTATTCAAGATAGCTTCACCTTGGATTAGAGGAAAAGTTTTAGATCTCGGTTGTGGCACCGGCCTTAGCCTGCACTACAACGAGATAGCCAAAGAGGATTACCTAGGTATCGATCCAAGTGCCGGAATGCTGGAAAAACTAAAAGCTAAATTCCCCGATTACAACACCGTCCAAGCAACTTTTGAACAGTGGGTAAAGACTAACGATCAGAAATTTGACACAGTCCTTGGCCTCTACGGAGCACCCTCCTATTTTGAGAGCACTTCCTACCAGCAGATCCTCGACCTACTGGCACCCAAAGGCCACTATTTCCTCATGTTCTATAAGCCTGGCTATTTCCCCGCCCACATTTATACACCTGAGGACATAGCCGCGGCGAAGGCAAGAATCGACTACGACAAGATAAACCAACTATTCGAAAACACCTTTATATTCACTAGCTATTTGGTTGCCACCAACATCCCCAGCCAGTATCTTCCTATCGGTAATAGAGCGTAAAACAGGCAAGCTGGCTCTAAAAGGGTGGGAAAATAGGACTTGCTACCCACCTAAATCTTGAAGGAGACATTCATGGCATCAAAGAAAATTTGGCGGGCATTTGCCGCGCTAACCGCTGCCGTTTTGGCTACCAGCCTCACGGCTTGTGCATCAACAGATATTTCCGGTGACACTATTACTCCAGGAAAGCTAACTATCGGAACTGGAAATCCAGCATACGAGCCTTGGGTCGTAGGGGATGACCCAGCATCAGGCGAGGGTTTTGAGGCAGCAGTTGCTTACGCAGTTGCTGAAAAGCTCGGCTTTGCTAAAGAAGATGTCATCTGGGTAAGAACCACCTTCGATGAGGCAATTGCGCCGGGACCTAAGAACTTCGATTTCAACCTGCAGCAGTATTCGATCACCGAAGAGCGCAAAGCTAATGTTGATTTCTCGTCCGCATACTACGAAACAGCACAGGTTGTTGTTACCACTGCATCTTCTCCTGCTGCAGCAGCTAAGAGCATTGCAGATTTGAAGAACTATCTGATTGGTGCTGCGACCGGAACTACCTCGTACGATGCAATCGTTAATGTCATTAAGCCAAACCAAGAAGCATTGGCTTTCAACAACAACGACGATGCAAAGGCAGCGCTGAGCAATGGTCAGGTAGATGCAATTGTTTTGGATCTACCAACTGCTCTATACGCATCCTGCTGTGAACTAGACGGCGGTGTATTAGTCGGTCAGTTACCAACTGCAGAAAAGGGTGACCAGTTCGGTCTAGTTTTGGATAAAGGTTCAAAGCTAACTGCAGCTGTTACCAAGGCGGTCGATGATCTTCGCGCCGATGGAACCCTAGCCAAGCTAGAAGAAACTTGGCTAACCGCTGACGCTGGTGTTCCAGTACTGAAATAGGAATGTCTAACGATAAAGCTCGGCCTCAAGCTCCTAGTCAAATAGAGCTTGAGCGCCGGGCTTTTCGTAAATCTAGGAAACAAAAATCCACGCTGATAGCATTTCTCAGCACACTCGGGTTTGCCGCTATCGCCTGGATAACAATCATCAATGCTCCAGGCTGGGATCGAGTCGAACAGAGCTTTTTTGATTTAGAAACCCTCCAAGCAGCTTGGCCTAAAGTTCTTGATGGGCTAATGCTTAATTTACGCGTGCTGTTCTTTTCTTGCATCGGCGTATTAGTAATTGGGCTTAGCCTGGCACTGCTTCGCACTCTGCGTGCTCCAATCTTCACTCCAATAAGACTTTTAGTCAGAGGTTATGTTGACCTGTTTCGGGGTTTACCGCTGATTATTGTGCTGTATTTGGTTGGCTTTGGTATCCCAGGTCTTCGTCTTGAATTTCTTGGCCGGATCCCAGCCGAAGTGCTGGGCACGGTTGCCTTGATTCTCACCTATAGCGCCTATGTTGCCGAAGTGTTCAGAGCTGGCATCGAAGCTGTGCACCCATCGCAGCGACTAGCCGCTAGATCTCTTGGGTTAAGTTATGGTCAATCGATGCGCCTTGTAGTGCTACCGCAAGCATTTCGCAAAGTTGCGCCGCCACTGATGAATGATTTTGTCTCACTGCAAAAAGATGTTGGCCTTATCTCAGTATTAGGTGCCATTGATGCTGTTCGAGCTGCCCAAATCGAAGTGGCGAGGTTTGCTAATTTCACCCCGTATGTTGTTGCTGGTCTGCTCTTTGTGCTTCTTGCCATACCGACAGTCCGCCTAGCCGACTACATCACCACTCGCCTTGCAAAGCGTGAGCAGGCTGGAGGTGTGCTATGACGGCTCTAGGACCAATGATTCTGGATGTGAAGAATCTAAAGAAAGATTTTGAGGATAAGGTCGTGCTGAACGGCATTGACCTTGAGGTCTATCGAGGTCAGATTGTTGCGCTGATCGGATCCTCTGGTTCCGGTAAGTCGACACTGCTTCGCTGTATCAACCTGATTGAAGAGATTTCAGACGGTCAGATTTTTCTCAACGGTGAAGACATCTCTGATCCCCGAGTCAATCAGGATCTGATTAGAAGAAAGATTGGTCTAGTTTTTCAGGCATTTAATCTGTTCGCGCATTTGACCATTCTGGAGAATATCACCCTAGCTCTTAGAAACGTGAAGGGCCTAAAAAAGCAAGAGGCTGAAGATATAGCCCTAAAACTTTTAGGACGTATTGGTCTAGCTGATAAGGCTAATGACTATCCAGATAAGTTATCCGGTGGTCAGCAACAGCGAACGGCGATAATGCGCGCAGTTGCCATGGATCCAGAACTACTACTTCTAGATGAGGTAACCAGCGCGTTAGACCCAGAGCTAGTTGGCGAAGTACTTGAGCTAA
>RHAS01000059.1 GCA_010028615.1 Actinomycetota bacterium | reverse complement strand
AGATTTTGTTGAGCTGGCAGTGGTTACTAGAGGTGACCTAGTCGAGTCTTGGCACCGCGGCATTGCTGTAGTAACAGATCCCGAGGGTAAGACAGTGGTCCATCGGGGCAATGGAAAGAGGCTGATCTACCCAAGATCAGCAATCAAGCCACTTCAGACTGTTGCCATGCGAAGAGTTGGTCTTGACCTAACTGGGGAGCAATTAGCTATAACTTCAGCTAGTCATCGCTCAACCAAAGAACACATCAAACTAGTCCAGGAAATACTTGCCAAGGCTAACCTGCCCGAATCAGCACTAAAGTGCCCAGACGGGGTTGTCTACAACTGCTCTGGAAAGCACGCCGGTTTTCTCTATAGCTGTGCCTTAAATGGTTGGGATACCGACTCATACTTAGATATCGAGAACCCTATTCAACAAAAAGTTATCGAGGTTCTTGAGGAGTTTTCCGGTGAGAAAATTCTGCACAGCTCTGTCGATGGCTGCGGTGCGCCGCTTCATGCCATGACTGTTGAAGGAATTGCTAGGGCTACTGGGTTACTTACTAAAACTGAAACCGAACTGGTCGATACCCTGACCGGCAACGGCTGGGTTATCTCAAATCACGGTGTTCCAGATGCAGTCCTGCTTGATTCAGGCTTTATTGCTAAAAATGGGGCGGAGGGAGTCTTTGCCGTCGGTACCAGATCGGGTTATGGCATTTGCATAAAAATAGCGGATGGCAACCTAAGAGCGGCCCCTCTGGTGGCACTAAAGCTGCTGTTTGAAATGCAACTTATAGGTGAATCATTATTCCAGGAGCTCTCTACCAAACTTGCCATTCCCAGCCTTGGCGGAGGTAAAGCGCACGGTTGGCTTAGCCCACTTTAGCCCTAGTTTGTTTAGCATGTAATAGTAGGCAGAGAAAAGGAGTTTAGTGTGGAGTCTTTAGCTTTTCTGGCAGTTTTGATTTTGTTGTTTATTTACAGTAGCGCGTTGATAGCTTTCGGATTGTCCTGGATTAGGCATCTTGTCGGCAAGATCTTCACAATTGTTTTTGCTGTCATTGGTCTAATTACCGGAATCTGGATTTCCATAACCTTGATCGAAGGCAATGGAATCCTAATTGGGCTGACACCTATTCTGTTATCCGGTATTGCAATCTGGAATACCTTCAGAATAAATAAGCCTGCTAAGCCTTGACCATCTTTTCCACGTGAGCAATTCTCTGGCTTACCGGTGGGTGAGAGTAGTAAACCGTCACATACATCGGATGCGGTTTAGGGTTGGACAAGTTATCAATCCCTAGACGTTTCAGCGCCGAGATTATATGTTTCGCTCCATAGGCTTTAGCTGCAAAAATGTCCGAGCCGTGCTCATTTCTTCTGGAGATGCTGTTATCAAGAATTCCCAGTAGGAATGATATTGGTGAAAACAGCATGGCGAATGCAATTAGCGCTAGTTCAAGTTCAACACCGTTACCACCAAGCGCTTGTGAAAGGGCGGGTTCCTGAACTGCCCAGCCAAAAAGAGCAAAGATAAAAAAGCTCTGGATTAGGTTCAGTAAGAATATGGTCTTCACATGTCCAAGGCGATCATGGCCAATTTCGTGACCTAAAACACCCACCACCTCATCAACAGTGTGCTTTTCGATGAGTGAATCAAATAGCACTATGGTCTTTGATTTACCAATTCCGCTAAAGAAAGCGTTTGTTTTAGACGAACGCTTTGACCCGTCCATCACAAATATTCTCTTTAGCTTGTAGTTCTGATCCTGACAGAGCTTTAGAATCTTAGTTTTTAGTTCTCCCTCTGGCAATTCTTGAAGCTTGTTGAATAGCGGCAAAATAACCGTTGTGCCAATGGCAAACATGATTAGATTTACCAAACTCAAGATGATGAATGCAATCCACCAAATTTGGGTTGGGATTAGTTGATAAATCCAAAGCAGGGCAAGGCTTAGTGGGACCAGGATCAGCCCTCCAATAATGATTCCGCGAACTCGGTCAAGAATAAAAGTGGCGATGGTTGTTCTGTTGAAGCCAAACTTTGCTTCCAGGACAAAGGTTCTATAGACCGAAAAGGGAATACCAAAAACAAATAAGCCACCGAGCAAGCTAATTAGAAAGACAAAGTCTTGCCAGAGTTGACCTTGGATGTTGGCTGCAATCAACTGTTGGAACTGACCGAACCAGCCAAAAATTAGGAAGCAGAGGACTAGAACCATTTGGATAAGGATGTTGGCGTTTTCAAAGCGGTGCTTGGCCTTGGTGTAGGCAACAGCTTTCACTGTGTCCTCACTAGGCTTACCGGAGAGGGCTTGAGCACTGGATCTAACGTCTAGTTCGTTTAGAATCACGCGGAAAATGGCGATAGAAACCGTAATTACGATGATCAAAGTCTTTAGCAATTCAGCCGACATTCACTACTCCTCGGGTTGGGTTATGTAGTAATAATACTACAATTTGGGCCGCCGATCCGAGGTATTTAAATCGTTATATTTCACCTCTTTGCCTAGTCGTAGGAGTGAAAAGTGAGGAATATACTCTAAACACACCAACTAATAAGGGGAGATTAATGTTGTCAAATCTAAACGTCGTGCTGTTCTTTCTTCTAGGCAGCGGTATTTTCGCGTTCATCGGCTTCAAGTTCTGGTCACTCAAAGTGAACCCATTTAGAGACTTCGGAATCGCAATTGCAATGTTCGGCTTGGCATTTCTTGGCTGGGGATTAGTAGTTGGATTGAAGCCAACTGAACTAGCCATGCCGGTAGCACTATCGGTGCTTCCATTTGTTCTAGGCTTTCTGTTCCTAGTAAGTGCTGCTACCTTCAACTGGCAGAAGAATAACAAGATCCTGATTTTCTCAATCGCTATTGTTTTCTTGGCTGCGCTATTTGTGCTAAGAACAGTGGTACTTCCATCTGACCCACACTTTAGTGAAAACGGACTGCTTTACTTTGGAGCTCAACCTGAAGTATTGATTCTTTATGTATTAGCCTTCGGCGGAGCTTTCATGCCAGCACTTCATGTGATCAGCACCAGGATTACTGTTTGGCGTCAAGCCGCCTTGACCAGAATATTCTTCAACCTAATTGTTTTAGGTGGAGTAATTCTTATGGTCAGCGAGAATGACAGCCTTCAGGTGCTGAACAGTTACATCCTGATTGTTGGCTTTGTCGGATTGCTATTCAACCTAGGCCGTGGCAAAATCCAGGTCGAAACTAAATAGATTTAGAAAATACTTCTAGTTTCTTGGCTTCAGAGTATTAAGTTTTGCCGTCCTTGCTTTGGCAAGCACATCTTTATCTGTTGAAACTAAGGTTGCGTCTATTTCTTTAGCGAGGCATAGCACTACTGCATCGGGCATCTTTAGTCCGGTTATGGCTCTAGTTTTAGCTATTTCGTCGGCTGAATCTTGATCTATCCCGACAACTTGAAACCCCGCTTTAGCCAGATTTTTGCTAAATACTTCAAGTTGCTTGACTTTTGCAGGATGAACCAGAATCTCCGCGTAGGTAAGCGCTGAAATAAAAAACTCCGCATCGCCATTTGAAGTGAATACTGAAAGTGCCCAGCTGTGATGAACGCTTCGAGAATCAAACAGCGAGATGACTGCGCTTGCGTCAAAGACTAGTTTGGCCATTCATCTTTTCTTTGGCTCAGAAAGTTATTTGGCCAAAGACCTGTGCCAATCGAGATAAGGTTCTTTACTGCCTTTTCCCGTTCATTCTTTTTACCCTTGGCTTTCGCGGCGACGATCTCAGCTCCCTGGCTAATGAGATTTCGAAGGAGCTCAGCCCGTTCGTTGGCAAGTTCTGGCCAAACTAGAGCAGCATCGTCGATGGCTTTTTTGATCTGGTCACTTTCAGTAACCATGTGTCTTGTTCGGGAAGTTGGCATGGATAAAGTGTATCACTTGTAGAAAAAGTGCAACACTATTACCAAGCCCCCATTTCACTGGGTCTGATCACGGCTTTTCTAATGCTTTGTTGTTGCTCAGAAAGCAGGGTTCTTGCTTCATCGATAGAAACCTTTTGTAGTAACAAGTTATCTCCGGATCTCAACCTCGATAACTTATGGAGATCTGCGCTGATAACTACTCCAGTTGCGCTGTAGCCACCGGTTGTGCCGCAGTCGCAGCCGAGAATTACAGGCTCACCAGATGGAGTTAGTTGGATAACACCGGGCATGACCGGAAAACTCGGCAGGGTAGCTATTGAAGATAGGTTCTCTCCAACAGAAAGACGTATTCCGGTTCTTGAATTGGCCTGTACTAGATACTTACCTAAAATGTTTTGGGGATCTTGGCCTGCAAGGTATCTGATGACGGTTTTGTCGGTTTTTGGATACGCCTGAATAAACGAGCCAACTCGAAAATCTTCTCTGACTGCATCGTCAACTTCAAAGACCTGGTTTGCAATTAAAGCTTCTGGACCGAGTCCGGAAAGAGTGTCTTGCGCTACTGAATCCAAAATCTTAGGAATTTGAATACCAGCGATTGCTAAATAAACAGGACCGTCACCATTTGGTTCGACTTCGAGCACGTTATTACCCTCGAGTAAGAAGCAGCTATTGGTACTAATTGGTATTCCATTTGCTCTAATCAATCCACAACCAACGACTGCAACAATTACTTGTTTGGAAGTTTTTAGACTGAAGGTTCCAGCGATTACCTCGAAAACAGCTGGATTAGTTTCTCCAACTAAATTGCTAATAAGCCGATAACTTAGATCATCCCAGGCCCCTGATCTAGATACGCCAATGTTGGTATAACCATCCCTGCCAGCATCTTGAATCAGCGTTAGCCCAGTGGCTAATACTTCAATCGTCATGAGATTGCCTCAAAAATAAGTTCATCGCCTATAGCAAGGAGACTTGGTTTTTCTTTTGCTGCATCAAATAACAAAGTGTTGGTAATGCCGATTAAGTGCCAACCACCTGGGGAAGCTTGCGGATAGATGCAACTCATTCCAGCCGCCAGCCCAACAGAACCTGCAGGCACTTTAGCTCTAGGGCTTGCAAGACGACCAATCATCTTGAAGAGATCTTGGTTTGTCTTAGGCAGAAGATAAGGAAAGCCTGGCGCAAAACCTATAAGCGCAACCTGCCAGATGGTTTCTTGATGAACCTTAATTAGCTCATCGACGCTAATCTCTGCTGCCTTAGCTGCTTGAGCAAGATCCTCGCCTGAGTATTCAACAGGTATATGGAATTTTTTACCCGTTCCAAAAGCCTTTCCAGAAGGGGAAGTCGGGAAAACACTTTTGACTTTCTGAACGTGGTCAGCAATATCTTCGAAAGTTATAACGACGCTCGCTAACCCTGGACTAATTTGAGCCTCTGGAAATAGATTTTGAATCTCAGTCAGATAGCCAAGCGGTGATTCACCTAACTGAACAAGAACTGAGCGTTCCCCGTATTGACTGAACTCAGCCATTGGAGTGGAAGCCTTTTAGTTCAATCCCAAGTTCTAGAAGAAGTGCCCTAACGTCTTTTGCTGTTTTCACTGCATCCGGTGTATCGGCATGAACACAAATCGTTCGAACAATAAGCGGAATTGCAACGCCATCGATGCTGGTGACTTGGGATTTGGTTAGTAGCTGTTCAACTTGTGAGAGCGCTTTGTCGTGATCCAAAACTGAACCAGTTACCGATCTTGGAACTAACTTG
>RHAS01000058.1 GCA_010028615.1 Actinomycetota bacterium | reverse complement strand
CGAATAACTTTTCGCTATCAACTACTAATTTGTTGGTCGTCTTGGCTAGGCTTTTCAGCATGACATTTGAATCAGAAAACCCTTTTGCCCTTAGATCTACCCTCGAATACGAGATGCCGGATTTCAACCGCATCAACGAGGATAGCTACCTCCCTGCTTTCTATGCTGGCTGTGAACAGCAACTAGGCGAGGTCCACGAAATCATCAAACAGGATGAGGTGACCTTCGAAAACACCATCGTGGCCATGGAGCTTTCCGGCCAAACACTCATGCGCATGCTGATGGTGTTCTATAACAAGTCCTCAAGCGATACCTCGGACCGTCTCGATGAAATTGAAGAAGAGATTGCCCCAAAACTTGCCGCACACATGGATGAAATCAGACTCAACCAGAAACTGTGGGGCCGAATCAAGCACCTCTATGACAACCGTGATTCACTGAACCTGCCAAGTGAAGATGCTTGGCTGCTTGAGCGCTATTACCGCGACTTCACTCACGCCGGAGCACATCTAACCGATGACCAGCGAGAAGAACTTAAAAAACTAAACGAAGAACTTTCAAAACTTGAAACCCAGTTTGGCAAGAACCTACTCAATGACACCAACGCGCTGGCTGTTGAAGTATCCGATGTTAGCGAGCTAGATGGTCTTACTGAAAACGAGATTGCCGCCTGCAAGGCAGCTGCCGAAGCTAGAGGACTAGATGGTAAGTATCTAGTTGGCATGGTGAATTTCACCGGTCATCCACTACTTGCCAGATTGACCCACCGCGGTTTGCGTGAGCGCATTATGAAAAACTCACTGCTCAAAGGTGGCCAAGCCAACGAGAATGATAACCGCAAGGTTTTATTGCAGATGGTTAAGCTCCGCGCCAAGCGAGCAGAACTATTTGGAGTTAAGACCCACGCCGAATACGTTTTGCAGGATCGCAATGCCCAGAACCCAGCAAATGTCCATGCCATGATGAAGCAGATCGCCCCGGCTGCAGTTCGCAATGCGCGCGCTGAAGGCGCTGATTTGCAAAAGGCAATTGAGGCAAGTGGTGAATCATTCCAGTTGGAATCTTGGGACTGGGATTTCTATACCGAAAAGGTAAGGCTGGCTAAATACAACCTAGACACCGCAGCCATGAAGCCATACTTCGAACTAGAGCGAGTGCTATTTGACGGTGTCTTTTTTGCCGCCAACAAACTATTCGGGCTCAGCTTCAAAGAGCGCAAAGACATCACGACTTACCACCCAGAAGCCAGAGCTTTTGAGGTTTTCAACGAAGATGGCTCACCGCTAGCGCTTTTTATCGGCGACTTCTTCACCCGCGACTCAAAGCGCGGTGGTGCCTGGATGAACAACCTGGTCGATCAAAACCACCTGCTCGGTCAACTGCCGGTAGTTGTAAATAACCTAAACATTCCAAAACCACCTGCCGGCCAGCCAGCACTACTGACCTACGACGAGACCACGACGCTGTTCCACGAGTTCGGTCACGCGCTGCACGGAATGCTCTCCGACGTGAAGTATCCGCGCTTTTCTGGAACCAGCGTTGAGCGCGACTTCGTCGAATTCCCTTCCCAGGTAAATGAGATGTGGATTACCTGGCCAGAAGTTATGGATAACTACGCCATCCACCACGAAACCGGTGAGAAGCTGCCACAGGAATGGATTGCCAATCTCAAAGCGGCATCAACCTTTAATGAAGGTCATGCAACGACTTCTTATATGGCCGCGGCTATCTTGGACCTGGCTTGGCACTCACTAACCAGCGATGCTGAGATTACCAATGTCGAAGAGTTTGAAGCCAAGGCAATTGCCGATTACGGATTGGATTACTCAGCTGTTCCAACTCGTTACCGCTCAACTTATTTCTCACATATCTTCGCTGGCGGATACTCAGCCGGTTACTACGGCTATATCTGGTCAGAAGTATTAGATGCTGACACTGTTGACTGGTTCAAGGCAAACGGTGGACTAACCAGAGCTAACGGCGATCACTTTAGAAACACACTGCTAGCTAGAGGTGGCTCACTTAATTCAATGCAGATGTTCCGTAACTTCCGTGGACAAGATGCAACGATCCAGCCATTACTAACTAGACGCGGTCTTATTTAGCAAAAGGTCGTTTTAGTTTTAGTAACTGCATTACAAGCAATCCAGTAAGGATTGCCCAGAAGGCTGCTCCGATGGAGAAGAAAATAACTCCACTGGATGCAACCAGGAATGCACTAACAGCTGCAATTCGCTCGCTTGGTATTTCCACCATGGTGCTAAATGCATTCACGATGGTTGGTAATAGGGCTAACCCACTTGCTGCTAGCAGTAGTTGCTGCGGAGTCTGATAGACAAAAGCAACCGCAATGCCAGCTACCAGCGCGAAAAGGATATACACCGCTCCCCCAGCAACCGACGCTAACCAGCGTTTACTTGGATCTTTATGTGCTTGTTCGTTAGCGTTCAGGGCTGCAGTAATTGCAGCAAGGTTCATCACAAAGCCGCCTAAGAATGAAACGGCAACTGTGCCAAGACCGGTGGTAGTCAAACTTGCTTTGAAAGGAACTTCGTAACCGTAGTTTTTCATGATGGCAATACCAGGAATATTCTGCGAGGCCATGGCCACCAGATACAAAGGCAGAGCAACACTGAGAACGCTGGCGATACTAAAACTAGGTAGCACAATACCTGGTGTGATCAGCCAGTCAGAGCTGGTTAGTTGCAAACCACGATCTAACCCGATCAGAGTAAAGGCCAGGACTATAGCTGCAGGCGATGCCCAAACCGGATAGAGCCAAAACAGAATCAGCCAAACTGCAATTACCGGTAAAACCAGCTGCGGATAACTCGCGCTTGCCGCAAAAGGAGCAACACAAAAACTAAAGATAACGCCAGCCAACATGGCACTGGCAACCGACTTTGGAATTTTACCCACTAGCGCACCAAGCGCTGGCCACAGCCCAGTAAGCGATAAGAGCAAGCCGGCAATCAGCACGCCACCCATGGCATTACTAAACCCAAGTCCTGGCAAGCTAGAGCCAGCAATCAAAGCTGCTCCCGGCGTGCACCAAACAATCGAGAGAGGCATTTTGTATTTCCAGCTCAAGACGATTGATAGCAGGCCATAGGCAACAAGCATTATTGAAACAGCTGCGATTGACTGCTCTTTAGTGGCCCCAAGGTTTAGATAAGCGCTAAGGAAAATACCAACTGTAGCGGCGGTGCCGGTTATCGATGCAACTAGACCAGCAATAATTGGTGCTCGAAGCCCAATCTTTTCTTTCACGAGAACCTAACTAAGCTGACTTCTCTTGTCGCCTAATCGGAACTATCGAAGGTTGCTCTATACCAAGCACCACTGGACGAGTGATTTTTACCAAGCCGGTAGCGGTGCTACCTGGAATTTCAAACATCACTGGACCTAAAATCTCTTCAAGAATTGATCGCAATCCTCTAGCGCCGGTGTCACGCTTAATTGCCTCATCAGCAATTGCCTCAAGGGCTTCTCGATCGAATTCAAGCTCAAAACCATCAAGTTCAAACATGCGCTGATACTGCTTTACCAAAGCATTTTTTGGTTCAACAAGAATCTGTATTAGTGCAGCTCTATCCAAAGGAGTTACCGCAGCAATAACTGGTAGTCGGCCGATAAATTCAGGGATCAAACCAAATTTACGTAGGTCTTCCGGCTGAACTTGAGTAAAGATATCCGATTCTTCAGCACGGTCACGAATTTCCGCTCCAAAACCGATGCCCTTCTTGCCGATTCTGGCCTGAACAATGTTTTCTAGTCCAGCGAATGCACCGGCAACAATAAACAAAATGTTGGTGGTATCCATCGGAATAAATTCCTGCTGCGGGTGCTTGCGGCCACCTTGGGGTGGAATTGATGCAACCGTACCTTCAAGAATCTTCAGTAGCGCCTGCTGCACTCCCTCACCGGAGACATCTCTTGTAATTGAAGGGTTTTCGGCCTTACGCGAGATTTTGTCGATCTCATCGATATAAATAATGCCCTGCTCGGCTCTGCGGATGTCGCCATCGGCGGCCTGGTAGAGCTTTAGCAAAATGTTCTCAACGTCTTCACCGACATAACCCGCTTCGGTCAAGCTGGTGGCATCCGCAACTGCAAATGGAACATTGAGGCGCTTGGCTAGTGTTTGAGCCAAATAGGTCTTACCGCAACCAGTTGGTCCGACCAGCAGAATGTTTGACTTTGAAATCTCAATAGCGTCATGCGGCTTGCCACTTGCAGTTAGCGTGCCTCTGGAACGGATGCGCTTGTAGTGATTGTAAACAGCAACGGAGAGTGCTTTTTTTGCCTGATTCTGACCAATTACGTATTCATCTAGAAATGCGAAGATCTCCTTTGGCTTTGGTAGCTCAAAATCTTCAATTGGCTTTGGATCTTTACCGAGCTGTTCTTCAATGATCTCGTTGCAAAGATCGATGCACTCGTTACAGATGTATACGCCAGGGCCAGCGATTAGCTTAAGTACCTGCTTCTGAGTTTTAGAACAGAAGTTGCACTTGAGCATATCCCCTGGGTCACTCAGTCGCGTCATAACCCAAGCCTACCTATTCCTGGAGACAAACGCCTTTAGGCGCTAGGCAAATGCCTTACTTGTACCAGTAGATCTTGGCGTCAGTACCCTTTGGAGCGCCGTAAACATAGGCTCTAACCACCTGTAATCCAGTAGTTCCAGTTGGTGCAGAAACGGTAACTCGCACGATGCCGTCGGCATCAGAAACTTCTGACCAGGTCTGCAAAGCGTTTCCTTCACCAAAAGATTCGAAGGTTACGGTGGTGCCCGCTACATCCTCCTTGTCAAGGTTAGTTAACTTGAAAGAAATCACTTTGCTGGTGCCAGCTTTTACCTTCTGTGAAGCTACGGTTGCAGAGACCTTAGGGTTCACAAAGTGTAAGAAGAGCAGGTCTTTATCTTCGTTACGTTCCTGAGCTTCGGTCGGGTGTGCGATCAGTGATGGGGCAATCGTGGTCGACATACACATGGTGTCGTCAGCGCAAGCAATTCCCTTTGAGTAAAGGTTCATCTTATTTAGCGCACTAGGGAACATCTCCCCCGAGAAGTTGTAATTTTTCAATGGGAAAGTTGCAAGTCCGGCGGAGTTTGTGGTTGCAATTACCGCAGTTTGACCAGCACCCATCTGTGGCTGATCACCACACCAGTCACGAACAATTGCGTGGGTATCGCCGTTACGGTTTCCACCTGGGTAGTTGGTGTTAAGTGGAGTCGAGAAAGTCGTCTTACTACATGAGTACTTTTTGTTGACAATCAGATAAACAGTTTGGTTTGCCAAGGGACTACCGGCTGCGTTGGTGTATTTGTAGGTAAGTGAAATCTCACCCTTGACATCCTCATACATAATGAAGGCATTTAGGCCTTTACCGTAATACTGATCCCAACTGCCTTTAGCATCGGCATTCATCGAGACACTATTTGCCGAGGTAGGCGCTGGTGAAACCAAGCGCATCACGGATGTTCCGTTTACCGGAGGGTTATAACCAGCCGCCTGTGTTGGTGAACCAGAGAGAAGGGAAAAGGCAAGGGAAATAGCACCAATGGCTAAAACTAAACGTTCAACGGTTTTTCTCATGGTGTTCCTTTCATCGGTGACAGACACCTCGCCTGCTCTTGGTGAAATTAGCAGGTGCATGCAAAGGAACCTAAGTTCGTAATT
>RHAS01000057.1 GCA_010028615.1 Actinomycetota bacterium | reverse complement strand
CTGGACAGAAATAAAAAACTAATTAATCTCGCAATAATAAAATCAATCAATAACTTTTCTTTATCTGATCATTGATCCAATTGGGTTGGTTTTTTCGAATGCATCTAGTGCCCCTAAATGATTTAGATTACTAATTCCTTGATTTACCTACGTAAATGCAAATTCTGCTAGAAAGTGATTGCGGAAACTGTATGAGTAATATTTCGTTCAGAGCCACCCAGGAGAATCGAACTCCTGACCTGCTCTTTACGAGGGAGCTGCTCTACCGACTGAGCTAGGGTGGCGTTATTTAGCGCTTCTAAGTCTAATTCTTTGGAAGAATGCCGACTCTTTTCAGTCTTTCCAAAGCCCCCTGCTCAATTGGCGATTCTGGCCCGATTACCCAGCGGATAAAGCGAAGGCTAAACCTGGTCCACGGCCTAATCAGCCAGCGCGGGACAGATCTTAAATTCAGTAGTTTTCGCTCCTGCTCACTAAGACTGGCTACTGCCGCGGCAAAGAGTAAGCGGTAGATGCCAGCAGTCCACCAAGGTAAGCCTGGTTTTCTAATAAAGGCGATTACCTGCTTAGTTGACTGATCTACTCGAAGTGAATTTGTAGAAATGTACTCCTGAATTAACGCATCCAGTTCTGCTTTAGTGGATGGTGTCTTTATTAACCCCAGATCTTTTACCGATCTAGCCCATTGGCTTACATAGGCATCTTCACCACCTGGTATTTCTCTTGTTGCATAAAGTTGGTGGCAAACTAGAAAACTTTCGGTGAAGGCAATATGCACCCACAAAAGTAAATCTTGGTCTGCAGCTTTATAGTTACGTTCATTTCCACTGCCCTCAGTAAAGGTGCCGCTTACTCTTTCATGCAAACGATTAACCCTTGATGCTTCACTAGCCACAGCTTCGAAAGAACCGAAAGTCGTTACCGTTAGCCAGCGAATGGTGCCAGCTAATCTACCCAGGGCATCGGATTGATATCTTGAATGACTGGTTACCCCGGCTACCGCCCCTGGGTGAAGCGCTTGAACGAGCAGTGCTCTAATCCCGCCAACTAGAGTTCCAAAATCGCGATGGACCACCCATGGTGCATCGGTGGGTAAGAATAATCCGCCAGTATCTCCATCGGCAATTACCTTTAGCCAAGGCGGAACACCACTCGGGTCATTGGATAGCAATGAGCGAAACTTCTTGGAGAAAAACTCTTGGATGCGGTTATTTTTCATCGGCTAATTACAGGTCTTTGCCTTGCCCTCGAGCTTGCCGTCCAAAAGAAAATCGTCAACAACTTTGGCCACACATGTATTCGACTGCTCGTAGGCGGTGTGACCTTCCCCTTTATAGGTGAGGAGGTAAGCATCGGCTAAAACATTTTCAGCAAAGTTCTTTGCCTGCGAATAAGGCGTAGCCGGATCATTGGTGGTGCCGATAACCAACATCGTAGGTGCACCCTTAGCCGAGTAGTCAGCTGGTAGTGGCTTTACTGGATATGGCCAGCCATGGCAGGCTAGACCACCATATTGCCAATACCTACCAAAGATTGGGCTTATCGATAAAGCCTTTTCATTCTGCTCTTGCATCTGGTTTTCATCTTCTGATTCTCTTGAGTCGATACAGGTAATTGCTCTGAAGGCTTCGTTGATATTGCTAGTGAACTTATTACCTTCACTGTCGAAGGTGTAATAAGAATCTGCTAGCAAGAGGAAAATTCGACCATCTTGTTCAGCACTGAAGTACTCATTGAACGCTGAAGTCAGATAGCTCCATGAATTCTCCGCGTAAAGGGCAGCGATAATTCCTGTGAAACCTGCAGTCAGGCTCAAATCCCTACCCGCACTGGTATCAATAGCGCCATCTTCTAGGTTTCCTAAAAACTCAGTGCCGATTTTCTGCATTGCCTGCTTGACGGTCAACCCAGCAAACGGACAGTCCGAGACATTTTTTATGCAATCGGAAAGATAAGCTTCCATCGCCGAAGTGAAACCTCTTAGCTGATTGAGAGAATCAACCTCTGCCGATGTGGTTGGATCAACTACTCCATCCAAAACAAAGCGGCCAACCTTATCTGGATAGAGAACCGCATAAGTGGCTCCCAGTAATGTTCCATAGGAATAACCAAGATAATTCAGCTGCTTTTGGCCAAGCACTGCACGGATCACATCCATGTCACGTGCCGCCGAAGCGGTATCGATATTGCCTAAAAGCTCACCGGTATTTTTTAGACAGGCATTTGCAAACTTCTTTAGCTGGGTTTTGCTGTATTCGATGTCCTTCTCCGATAAGTAATCAAAAGGTGAAGGCTTATAGAGGAAGTCTTCTAAGGCACTAGTAGAAAGACACTTCACTGCGGTGCTCTTACCAACACCTCTGGGGTCAAACCCCACAATGTTGTACTCGCCGCGAAGTTTGTCTGTGCCGGTTGAGTCAATGAAATCCGTCACCCAGTCTCGCCCACTACTGCCAGGTCCCCCTGGATTCATAAGTAGATAAGGTGCGTTTTTTGGATCATCGGCTGGATTTATCGCTAATGCAATCTGAATGGTGCCCGCGCTGGGTTTTGACCAATCCAGAGGAACATCTATTTCGCCGCAGCGGGCATCTGGATTATTACCTTCGCAATCTCGCCAGAGTGGCTTCTGCGAATAGAAAGGCATCAGGTCTTCGGCAACCTGCTCGGTAGCAGCTGGGTCCGGGGTAAAGCTACCACCTGGTTTTGGTAGCTCCTGATAAACCAAGAAACCAAAAGAGAGTAACCCGGCGATGATGCTCAGAGTCAGTACGACAGAATTTTTCCTGGCCACTACGCCCGCTTTCTTCGCAAAGAAACTGCTAGCGAATCAAGCAGCAAACTGTCTTTGACGTTTCTGTCCATCCGGTAACGCACCTGCTGGATTTTTTCAATAGCGTGAATAGCCTGAGCCTGAGTAATGTCTCTAGCCAAAGCCCTGATCTGATTTTCTAAATCTGGGTTGATAAGCTTCTGCCCTGAGCCAAGTTGAATCGCCAAAACATCACGGTAGAGACCCATCAGGTCAACAAATATCCGATCTAACCCATCGCGCTTTGACCTAGTGGCCCTTTTCTTCTGAGCATCTTCGAGTTTCTTTATTTGCGAGCGCATAGCTGGGGTCAATTTAGAATCCTCGGTGATTCCCATCCTCGCCAGCAATTCGGCTCTTTCCTGCTCGTCGAGCTCCCCGGTTAATTGCTGCCCATCGCTTTCGGCTAACTTCAATAAAATCTCAGATGCGCTTATTGCGCTTGGCAAGTCAGCGATTGCTAAAACAGCTTCTAGAACCTTAGATCTGCGCTCTCGAGCTGGTGCATTAGTAGCAAGCCGTCTCGCCATACCAACATGGCTTTGCGCTTGAGCAGCAGCAGTTAGAGCTAGATGCTCTGGAACCGAATACTTCTCAATTAGCAGTCTTGCCACTTCATCAACGCTAGGTACCTTCAGCATTATTCGACGAACTCTAGAGCGAATGGTGGGCAATAGATCTGATTCGCTAGGTGCACAGAGCATCCAGATAGTTCCCTTTGGGGGCTCTTCTAAGGATTTCAGTAGCAAGTTGCTGGTGCGCTCACTCATTCGATCGGCATCTTCAACAATCATGATGCGGTAATTTGCTAGCGCCGGCATCTGCTCGGACTTTTCAATAAACTCGCTGACCTCTTCAATACTGATTTGAACTCGCTCGGTATTCAGAACCTGAACATCAGGATGATTTCCGATGCGCACCATCTGGCAGGCATTGCATTCAGCGCAACCACCCTGCGGGCATACTAAAGCTGCAGCAAACGCAAAAGCAATTTGGCTTCGACCAGAGCCCGGTGGACCAGTAAAAAGCCAGGCATGATGAACCTCTTTAGATTTGGCAAGCTCGCGCAAGAGTTCGCTGACAGCCTCGGGCTGTGAGATAACATCACGAAAAACTCTTGGAGCAGTAACCATAAATTTAGATTAGCCCCGAAACGCGTGCCCTAATAATCTCCTGCATTTTTTCGACATCGGTTGCTGCATCAACTACCAGAAACCGTTCTGGTTCATTCTCAGCAAGGCCAAGATAGGCCTGCCGAGCCCGCTCAAAAAACTCAATCTTCTCGCTCTCAAGGCGATCTGGCTCGGTTCCCGTTTTGTTTCTTCTGGATCTAGCAATATCAGCTGGCAAATCAAGCAAAACGGTCAGGTCGGGTAGTAATCCACCAACCGCCCAGAGCGATAGGTTACGAACCTCTTCCATGGAAAGTTCTCGCCCTGCTCCTTGATAGGCAACCGACGAATCAAAATACCTGTCGGTAATTACTATTTCGCCGCGCTCAAGCGCTGGCCTTATTTTGCTTGCCACATGGTGAGCTCGATCTGCTGCAAACAGAGCCGCCTCGGCCCTTGGGGCTAACTCACCGCGATGGTGCAACAGAATCTTACGAATCTCAACGCCAACCTCGGTGCCGCCTGGCTCTAGAGTCCGCACCACAGTTTTACCCTGGCCAAGCAAATACTTCTCCAAGAGATCGGCCTGGGTGGATTTTCCGACCCCATCGATCCCTTCAAAAGAAATAAATAATCCGCTCAATTACTTAGCCTTTCGGGTTGCGCCTTTTTTGACTGTTCTAGCCGGTGCAACGCTGCGGCGAGACTTAGATGCCTTAGGTGCTGGCTGACCTGGTTCCAGACCAAGCTTCTCGCGTCTAATTGCCAAGAGCTCAAAAGCACGTTCAGCGGTTAGCTCTTCCAGTGGCTCATCCTTTGGCACCGTCGCATTGATCGCACCGTCGGTTACATACAAACCAAACTGTCCACTCTTTGCAACAACGTTAGTCTTGGCGGCTGGATCTTCACCAAATTCTTTTAGCGGAGTTGCAGCGGTTACTCTGCCACGTAGTTTAGGATGAGCAAACAAAGCCAGAGCCCCGTCAAGATCAATCTCAAATATCTGATCCTCTGATTGCAAACTTCTGGATTCTTTACCCTTTAGTAGATATGGCCCGAACTTTCCATTTTGCGCGGTGATGTCTAAGCCAGATTCTGGATCTTGACCAATAACTCTAGGTAAGGACAATAACTTAATCGCGGTCGGTAGGTCCATGGCCTCAACCGACATTGTCTTAAATAGTGATGCAGTTCTAGGCTTTTTCGCATCAGGATCATCAAGCAAGACGTAAGGACCATAGCGACCATCTTTGAACAAAATATTTAAGCCAGATTCAGGTTCAACACCAAGTATGCGGTCTTTGATTATTGGCGCTTCAATAAGTTCGTGGGCTTTTTCCAAAGTTAGTTCATCGGGAGCTAGACCTTCAGGAATATTGATGATTCGTCTGCCGTTCTCATCTGCACCTTCAGCACCAGGTTCAATATAAATCTCTAAATAAGGGCCATACTTACCTGTTCGCAAAGTGATTCCGTCACCTAGGTCAATTGAGTTCAATGCCTTGGCATCGATGTCGCCAATGTTATCGACGATGGAGTGAAGTCCAGGGTTATTTTCGGAACCGAAATAGAACTCTTTTAGCCATTGGCTGCGGTTCATGGTGCCTTCGGCTATCTCATCAAGGTCTTCTTCCATCGCAGCGGTAAAGGCGTAATCAACAAGACGCTCGACGTTCTCCTCTAGGAAACGGATCACTGTGAAGGCGATCCACTCCGGCACTAGAGCCTGGCCGCGCTTGGTGACAAAGCCCTTGTTTTGGATATTCGAGATGATCGAAGCGTAGGT
>RHAS01000056.1 GCA_010028615.1 Actinomycetota bacterium | reverse complement strand
GATTCCCAATTCACCACGATAAAGAAGGTCGATAGCACGCCTACCTGGGTGAAGGTGTGAAGTAGGTTGTTGGTTTCAAAAGATAAGGCCCAGTCCCAAGACTCGGTCATGCGGCTTCGCTTGCCATCTCTGGATTTGAGCGCCTCGTTGAAGACCTTGACTCGATAGGTTTTTTGCCAGTAGGTGGCTATGTGCGATAGGCCGAAAAGGCTAAAAAACAGCACAAAGTTGAAAATAACCTCAGCCACCTGAGCCGATGAACCCTGGGTAATCATGTGGCTAAAAATACGAATCACAAATAACTGCGATAGCGGAACAATAGTGGCGATAGCGGCTAAGAGGATTGCTCGGTTTCGATGCTTGCCCTTGGGGAAAAGTTGAGCAAAAGTCTTTAAGACTTGTCTGATTAGAAATATCATTCGCTAACTCCTAATCAAAATAGCTAAGACCGGTTTTGATTGCCATAGCCACCTCATCAAGTTTCTGATCACTGATTTTGTGATCAGTTGTAATGTTGTCAAAATCAACTTTGCTTAGATTCAAACCAACCGCAACTGGGTTAATTGCCGCTAAGCCAACACCCTGGGCATAATCTCCGTATTTGATTCCATTACCGTGCACGGAATCTTCGAAACCTTCAAAAGTAATTAGTGCGCAAGGTATTCCATAAGACTGGCAGGTAATAAAAATGTGCATGGCGGAAGTGACAACCCGCTCATACTTATTTAGCTCTTCAACTAGCACTTTGATATCATCCGGGTGAGAGATCAATACATCTAATTCATCCATGTTTGGTGAAAGAGTTACTGGAATCGCTTTATGGGTGAAATGACGAACCAGCGCCACTCTCGAATTATTGGTTCTAGCAACTGGGAAGATTCTAGAAATCAAAACTCCTGGATCACCAAAACTTTCAACATTTGGTCCGCCGGATTCGCGAACCACTCTTGCCGTTACCGGACCTCGAACCGAGACGTATTTTGCCTGTTTAGCAAGAGTGAGCTCGTCGGTTGAAATTCCAGTTCCGATAACTATCGAATTTGGTTTTATGAATCTTCCGATTGAGCCCAAACCAATCAGGTGTTCTTTGGTGGCAAGTTTCACTGGAGATTGAAAGAAGATCTTTTTATCAGTGAAGTGATTGACCACCAGAGGAGATAACCAGTCACCAAAATTACCCGGGAAAGGTTTAGTCCACCAAGCAAGTGGAATTACATCTGAAGATGGCTTTGCTGCAAAGTAGTGAAAGCTCTTTGACACAGCAATGTGGTTCATTTCAAGTTGGGTCAGTAAGTATTTTTCTTCGAAGCGCTTTACTGCATCCAAATATTTTTCGGTTTGTCCAGACTGAGCGCATTCGTGAATATTGGTTAGGGCGGCGTTTCTTTCACGTTCTTCTGGATTCGATTTACCGGAAGTCAGCACACCGGTTATGCCCACGGTGTCGGCAATCAGCCTGATCTTGCCTGATGCTTTGGCGGGGAGCTTTGCCTCTAATTTCTTGGCAAAGCGCAGGGCTTTCCGCCTAATTCCTTGGCCACCTGTGTGCTGCTGGACCTTGCCTTTGAATTGGTCAACATTCCCGCTGGAGCCGAATTTGAAGAAGGCTTGCGAAGAGTCATCGTTTACGACCCCCATGCCGACTACCGCATTGGAGGGGATGATCTGGAAAGTGAGATTATCGCAGTTTGAACGCCAAGCCTCTTCCATAAAGTAGTCATCGGTGGCCTTTACTGAAGAAGTCTTTTCTAATTCGGCAGCATCTCGAATCATTTTTCTAGCAAGAGGCGTTGTGTTGATTCCCCAGAATGAAGGTTCCCAGAATCTTGATTTCTTCTCGTATCCGATTCCCACCGGTGAACCGTAGCCTCTTTGAAAGCCGATGATATCTGCGGTTGAGTCAAAGATGAATTCTGGTAAGCCTAAGAGCATGCAGTCGACATCCATCCAGAAAACTTTTTTGTCTGGGTGCATTTCACAAACTTCTGCAATAAATGGAACTTTTTTACGACAGATATCTGCCCAGTCTTCGCCCTCTTGCTTCTCAATTTCCCTAAGCACAACTTCAAGGCCTAGATCTGCAAGATTTTTAGCTAACCGTTGACCGTGCCCACGGTAGTAGTCGTCTGCTGTGTAGAAAGAGCAGACCACTATCTTGCTATTTGACATTAGGAAGATTCCTTAGCGCTTAGTTTGATTAAATCTCTTTGTTAAAATCTTTGAGCCAGTCTCTTAGATCTTGGCCGATGTCTTCGCGGTCAACTCCCAATCGAAGCGTTGCCTTGATGAAGTCAAGTTTGTCACCGGTGTCATAACGCCTACCGTCAAATACCACTCCTAGCACACCACCGGCTCTATCGCGGTTTTGAGCTGCAATCATCAGTGCGTCGGTAAGTTGAATTTCATTACCGCGGCCAGGTTTTACTTCTTCTAAAATGTCGAAGATTTCCGGACGTAAAACATATCTTCCGATTACCGCAAGATTAGATGGTGCTTCTTCTTTTTTGGGTTTCTCGATAAGTCCTGTTACCCGAACTACTCCGTCAACGACTTCACCTTCAGTTACAACACAGCCGTAAAGATGAATCTGATCCGGGTCAACTTCCATCAACGCAACTATGTTTTCACCGGTTGACTCGTGCAGGGCAAGCATCTTGGTAAGCAAAACATCTCTAGCATCCATGACATCATCACCGAGTAAAAGTGCGAAGGAGTGATCTGCGATGTGGTGCTTCGCCCGAAGGACAGCATGGCCTAAGCCTCTGGGGTCACCCTGTCTCACATAGTGGATATTGGCAAGCTCGGTTGAAGCCATAACTTTTTGCAGTCGATCGGTATCACCTTTTTGCTCAAGGTTCATTTCAAGCTCGGCGACTCGGTCAAAGTGATTTTCCAGGGCATTCTTGTTGCGTCCGGTGACCATCAGAACGTCTTCAAGTCCAGCGGCAACTGCCTCTTCAACCACATATTGGATAACTGGCTTATCAATCAGCGGCAGCATCTCTTTAGGCATTGCTTTGGTAGCTGGAAGAAAGCGTGTGCCGAGACCAGCGACAGGAATAACTGCCTTGGTTACTTTGAATCTGGACATCGGCTCCCTTTGACTATCTGCTCCAAGTTTAGTTTCAACGTTTCGATAACAGACCCGCTAAAAAGCCAGCACCCCAAGAAAAATGCATCGCCGGTAATGCCAATAACAGGCTAAGTCTGGCCCCTATGGATAGTTTTCGTGCAAAAATAGCGGCCAAAATCAAGATTGTTAGGTATCCAGCTAGTGGGATAAGACCTAGAAACCCTAAAAACCCAGTAACCCAGAAAACTAGCCCTAAAAGGCAACTAATAACCAGAGCTGGCGGGGCAAAATACCGTAAATTGGCCTTGCCAAGGTGGGCTTTGGTCAGCCAAGCTCGCCAAATACCGGTGGAGAAGAACTGGTTGGCAAGCCTGCCGAGGGATTCATCAAATCCACCCAATTGGACCAGTGAGCTTCGCCGAAAAACCCCTAAATACACCGAATCGCTTGGACCGGCCTTGCCGCCAACGTGATAATTACCCCCACCTAGCCCGAGTCTTGAGTTATAGGCATAGGCGACTGCCTGTTGGAATGGGCTAATACCGACTGCTCTCATGACTCCACCGACGTTGGCAGCTCCAGTTTCATTCAAAATTTGCCTGGCTAGATCCGTGTAATTGGGGGAAAGCTCACTGTGGGCATCAACTCGAACGATTATGTCGGCTTGTGTGGCAGCAATGGCTAAATTCAGTCCATTTGCTGTTTTCCCAGTTGGATTTTGCACAATTTTGACTGGAAACTGGGATTTTAGGCTTTCTGCGACCGAATTTGTCTGGTCAGTAGAGGGACCAAGGGCTAAAACTACCTCAACTTTGCTATTTTCAAGATTTTTCTGCTCAAAAATACTTTTTACTGCAGCTTCCAGGTGCCCTTCTTCGTTCAAGACCGGCATGACAAAAGCTATAGTTTTCAGATCCTCGGTGTTTGCCACACCTAAACCTTATCCAAAATAGTGTCGATTGGCATTCGTTCGACTTGGCGAAAAGAGGTCAAAAATGAGTTTTCCACAGGTTAATAATTGGTTACGTTTTGGGTCACAGCCCTATAACTGCCTAGAAAAACTAGTTTTTTTACCCCTAAATGGTGGCATACTAAAGTTCTAGTTTCATAGTGTTTTAGGACTCCTGAGAGGGGAGAGCCTTGAGCTCATTAATATCACGCACCCGCGGCCTAGTTTCTATACTCGCCGCGGCAGTTTTAGTGCTTGCTCCAATGCAAGTATCAGCTTCCAATGCGGTTGGAACCGACACATCTTTGCAAACGTTCACTGTGAACGGGCAAGCGGTTGAGGATGGCAGCAGCGTAACACTTCCGATCGGTACCACATCAGTTGCAGTGGTAGCTGAAGCGACAGATATTGACGCCACGGTTGATGTTACTGGCGGAACAGGCTTAGTTGCAGGTGACAACCCTCTCACTGTCACCGTTACCAACGACGAAGTTAATGTTCAGGTATACAACGTTAATCTTTTTGTTCAATCCTTAAGCTCAGACACTTCACTTAAATCGTGGAAGGTAAATGGAGTTGAGGTCGTTGAAGACGAAGACATCTTCCTTCCGTATTTAACTGATTCAGTAACCGTAGTAGCGGAAGCAAATGATGCAAATGCCTCAGTTTTGGTGCAGGGCGCTTCCGATCTAGTCTCTGGTGTGAATATTCTCAGCGTTGTCGTTACAGCTGAAGATGGAACCACGCAAACTTACAATGCGAACTTAGCTGTCGCTTTTAATTCCGATGTCTCACTGATTACCTTCCAGGTAAACGGTGAAGATGTTGTCGACGGATCAACAGTTGAAGTTGAGCCCCTAACCAGCGAAGTTGATGTTGTGGTGGAAACCGCAGATATTGATGCTACTTATGTGATTTCCGGAGACACAGACTTGCAAGATGGCGAGAATACGCTATCAGTTATCGTGACCGCCGCCGATGGTGAGACCGTTGGGGAATATTACGTCACTCTAAACGTTGCACTGAACACCGATGCTAGCGTTATCGGCATATTTGTAAATGGTATTGAGGTTGTTGACGGTGAAACCATTGACATTGAAGCCGGGACTGGAGCTGTTGATGTAGATGTCGAGACTACAGATCCAGTTGCAACAGTTGAAATTTCAGGTAATGAAGATCTAATCGTTGGCGAAAATGTTTTGACCATTCTCGTCACGGCCGCTGATTCGACTACAACCGCTGAGTACCTGGTTTACCTGAACTTGTTGAGTAACGACGATGTTTCTTTGGCAACTTTCCAGGTCAACAACATCGATGTTGAGGACGGAACCAGCCTAGATATCGATCCGCTTACCGAGTCTGTTGACGTGTTCGTCGAGACCACAGATGTCAACGCTACCTTTGCAGTTTCCGGTGACACCGAGCTAGTAGTAGGCGCTAACGAGCTACTTGTAACAGTTACCGCGGCGGATGGTGTAACTGAATTTACCTATACCGTGGTTCTAAATGTCCTACCAAACGTTGATGCTTCGGCCGAAATCCTTGTCAATGGCGAGCTAGTTGCTGATGGGGCTGAGCTAACCCTAGAGTGGGGCAACACGGATGTTGAAGTTGAAGTAAACACCAATGACCCTGATGCCACAGTTGCGATCACCGGTGATAGTGGCCTTGTTGTAGGCGAAAACCAGCTTGCTGTTGTGGTTAC
>RHAS01000055.1 GCA_010028615.1 Actinomycetota bacterium | reverse complement strand
TTCTTGACCCTAAAGAGGGTTTGCCAGCATTACAGCGTAAAGTTCAAATTGCTGAGATTGGTGGAGCAGCACTTGCTCAAGGAATTAAAACAACCGAAGGCAAAACTAATATTATGATGGGTGTAGAAACACTTGCTAATCTTGGTATTACTAAGGAGCAGGCACGTCAAGGTTTCCAAACGGTTGCAGAAGTTACACCACGTGCTGAGTTTTTATCTCAAATATCTACAGGTGAAGATTACGGGCAACTACAGGCAGAGCAAGAAGCATTTCAAGGTCTTGCATCAGCACGCCGTGCTCGTCTAGGTTTAACAGAGCAAGAGAAGGCACGCTTTGGTGGCGCTGCTGGAGTGAATAAAGCAAGCCTCACCGAACAAACTAGAGGCGCTTTCTAAACAAACAGAATCCTGAACGGACCGACCAGCCCCGTCAGTGTAAAAGACTGGTAGTAAGAGCCAGACCAATTCCCCGATTGAATCTGAGGCTTGCGAACTAACTAATAGAGAAGGGTGGCAGTTGCTATGAGCAACAACTACTGGGATGACGAAGACGACGACCTAGATACCGAAGTATCTGATTCACAAATGGATGGAAGTGACCTCTTAAAGAAGTTGCGGAAAGCCAAGCGTAATGATGAAAAGCGTATCAAGGAACTTACTGAGCAACTTGAGACACTATCCAAGGCGCAGCGTGAGCGAACCGTCAAAGAAGTTCTAGAAAAGAAGGGTGTGAATCCTAAAGCAGTACGACTAATCCTCAAGGACATCGACGATGTATCTGAAGAGTCAGTGAATAACTGGCTAGAAGATAACGGAGATTTGTTCGGGCTTACTCAAACTAAGGATGCACCGCAAGCAAGTGAGATGGACCGTGCTGCATTAAGACAGCAGGACGTTATCACTCAGGGTGCAATAACACCCGACAGAGCAGAAGACCTTAACTTAAGAATGGACCAAGCAGATAACTTGGAAGATTTCTTGAGCATCCTCCGCTCGCAAGAATAACTAATCATAGTTTCTAACACTTAAAGGAAATTAACCTAGATGGCAAATGCATATACAACCACAGGTTCCTCCTCACTCGGAGGTACCGCTGGCGGTGCAGGACTTGTCCAAAAGGCTTATGACCGTCTCTTGGAGTTCGCACTCCGTTCAGAGCCACTCATTCGCTCAGTAGCAGATAAGCGTCCAGCACGTCAAGCAATCCCAGGCTCAACAGTAGTTCTACAGCGCTACGTTGACCTCGATGCACAAACAACAGCACTTACAGAAGATGCAGACCGCGATGCAGTTGCATTGTCAACACCAACATCTGTAACAATCACACTTGCAGAGTACGGTAACTCAGTTCTCGTAACTCGTGCACTTGAATTGTTCTCACTTGCAGATGTTGACCCAGCAATTGCTAACATCATTGCATTCAACCTAGCAGATTCTATTGACCAGGTTGCAATGACCACACTTCGTGGAGGTTCAAACGTAATCTACTCAGGTTCAACAGCAACCTCAACAGCAACAATCACTGCAGCAGCAACACTTTCTTCAGCAAACATCCGCAAGGCTGTTGCTAAGTTGCGTGCTAACAAGACCACAGGACGCAAGGGTTCACTCTACTGGGCTGGTATCCACCCAGAAGTTTCACACGACCTTCGCGCTGAAACAGGTTCAGCAGGATGGCTACTTCCAAACCAGTACGGTTCATCACAAGACCGCATCTGGGCTGGTGAAATCGGAACCTACGAAGGTGCATACTTCGTAGAATCTCCACGCCTCTACAATGCTACAGACGGTGCATCATCTGCACGCGTCTACCGCACAATCCTTGCAGGACAGCAAGCACTTGCAGAAGCAGTGGCAGAAGAGCCACACGTAGTCATCGGACCAGTAGTTGACAAGTTGATGCGTCACCGCCCAATGGGTTGGTACGGCGTACTCGGCTTTGCTCGCTACCGCGAAGAAGCACTATACCGAATCGAATCAGGTTCATCAATCGCTTAGTTGATTGACGGGTGGGGCTAGGGAAACCTAGCCTCATCAGTAAGTTCACTAAGGAGAACTAATGCCAAATTATATATTTAGCACACCATATGTGAACGAAGGTCCATCTGGTGGACATCGTTTGTTTTACTTTGCCACACTTCGCAAAGGTGTAACAATCATTAAAAATGGTGGAACTTACCAGCGAGTACGATACCCAGCAGAAGATGACCTACGTACATATAGCGAAGTATATATGGGCGGAACAAAGAACATTGTTAATGATGCTACCAAGGCTGCATTAATTGCTGGTGGTATCGGAGTTACAGAGGCAAACTTTACAGCAATCTAGGGGACAGTATGAATCTACATCAGATACAAAAGCATCCTGAATATGTCGAAGGTTGTTTTGGTTGCAAGATAGCAACCCTTCAATTAGGTGTGGGTGATGCAGCAAGAGATGTTTCTGATAAGAAATGGACATCTGAGTTACAGGCTTATCGAGATGCAAGAGCACAAGGAATTCAACCAGCGGGTACCACTCGTGACCAAGTTGAAGCAGCATATGAAGCGTCAGCGACATTAGGTAAAGCATACGATGCAGATACAATGCCAAAGACAAAAGATATAAATAAAAACACAGCCGAAGTACTCAAGGAAATAGGAGCAATCTAATGTCAGTTAAAGGTGAAAAGTACAAGTCCAAGAAGTCTATGATGAAGCACGAAAAGGGCGAAAGCAAGAAGGAACGTATGATGGAATATGGTCCTAAGAAGGCTTCTGCTAAGAAGGCTGCTATGAAGAAGATGGGCAAGAAGAAGTAATGCCAAATCCAAAATCAAGAGTGTCTCCTATGAGAACACAAGCCCGTGACTCACAGGCAAAGGCAATGGATATGGCAATGCGCCGTCTTGAAGCCGAACGCAAAGTGTTTGAGAAGAAATACGGACACTATCCATCAGACCAGGAACTAATAAAGTTTAGGACAACAGGATGAAGAAAGCAGCAAAGGTCAAGAAGGTTGCCAAAGTAATGAAGGAGTTCAAATCAGGAACTCTGCACTCTGGCAAAAAGGGACCAGTCGTAAAGTCAAAGAAGCAGGCAATTGCTATCGCTCTTAGCGAAGCAAAGATGGCAAAGAAGAAGAAGTAATGATGGACCCAAGACTAAAGCGAGCAGGAGTATCAGGCTTTAACAAGCCAAAGCGTACGCCAAGTCATCCAACTAAGTCACACGTTGTCGTGGCTAAAGAGGGAGATAAGGTTAAGACTATTCGCTTTGGTCAACAGGGTGTGACTGGCGACAAGAAGCCAACAGCCCGTCAGAAGTCATTCAAAGCACGTCACGCAAAGAATATTGCCAAGGGCAAGATGTCTGCTGCGTACTGGGCAGATAAGGTGAAGTGGTGAAGAAGAAAACATTCTGGGATACAAAGAACCCAAAGAAAAAGTCAACCAAACTTACCCCTGCACAGAAGTCTGCAGCCAAGGCTCGTGCCAAGGCAGCAGGACGACCTTATCCAAATCTAGTTGACAATGCAGCGGTAGCAAAGAAGAAGAAATAAATAAAGGTGGGGACAATGCAAGAGACAGTATCAATCGCTTGGTGCGATAATGGCAATGTAGATGGCAAATTTATGCAAGGTGTTGTCGATGTACTTCTTAAGTCAGGAATTACATTTGATACATCACTGCGTAGCCAGGGCAACCAGATTGCCCGCCAGCGTGAGAAGGTAATCAACTACTGGTACGAGCAAAAGAAAACAGATTGGCTACTATGGGTTGACTCAGATGTAGTTATCAGTGTTGATAAGTTCAAGTTACTGTGGGATAACAAGGACGCAAAAGAGCGTCCGATTATGACAGGTGTTTACTTCACAACAGATACACCTGAAGAACCATTGATGATTCCAATGCCTACAATCTACGAGTTCGGTGAAGCCGATGGAGTAGTTGGCATTAAAAGAATTCATCCGATGCCTGAAAATAAATTAATTAAGATTGGTGCAGCAGGAATGGGATTTGTCCTAATGCACCGCAGTATCGTAGACCGCATTCGTGAGGTGCTACCAGATGCTCCATTCTTTACTGAGGTTGGGGTTGGTAATACATTTATGGGTGAGGACATCTACTTCTACGCAGTATGCGATAAGGCTGAAGTTCCAGTCTACTGCCACACAGGTGCAGTTGTTCCGCATATGAAGCGTTTCTCTTTTGATGAGCATTACTACAAAGCCTTCTTTGGTGGAGTAGAAAAACAATCTAACTTGGTATTACCAAAGCGTTACAAGAAGGGCTAACAATGGCACTAGGCAAAGCAGGAAGCAGCCTTGCAGCAGAACTTAACAGGCTTGCTGGCACGACAGGACTTGATGAACAGGGCGCTGCTAATGCCTGGGCTGGAACAACTGGACTTGCAACAGTAGGTGCGCTTAACATCAAGGCACAGGCTGCACGCACTAGAGATAAGTTCAAAGACATTGATGGCATCTGCAATGAACTTGCTGGAACCACAGGACTGGCAGCACCTGCTGCGTTAAGGAGCATCAACGCCTAATGACAACACTAGCCAATATGATTGATGAAGTGCTTATCAATCTTGCAGGATACACATTCCAGCAAGACAGAAGCACCTATCTAACATCTGCTGTTACAACTACAACTTCTACTAGCGCATCTCCTTTAGTCCTTAGCCTTGGCTCAACTGACTCAGTAGGTAAGGGAATCCTTGAGATTGACGAAGAGTTGCTCTGGGTAGATTCATTTGACCGCGTTGCCAATACTGCAACCGTCTCACCATATGGACGTGGCTACCTTGGTACAACTCCAGCAACACACGCTGCTGATGCAAAAGTAACCATCTCTCCAACATTCCCACGCTACTCAATCAAGCGTGCAATCAATGACACTATTCGTTCTCTTGGCGCAAGCATCTTTGCAGTCAAGTCAACAACATTTACTTTTAATGCTGCAGTATCAACCTATGCATTTGCTAACTTGAACATCAAGAATATCTTGACAGTTTCGTGGCAGAGCATTGGACCTACCAAAGAGTGGGTTCCAATTCGTCGCTGGGATTTTGATGCACTGGCAAACCCAGAAGCATTTGGCTATGTATCAGGCACAGATACCGTTCAGACAATCACACTAGGTGATGCTCCTATCTCTGGTCGTACCGTCAAGGTTATCTATGCAACTGACCCAAGTCCATTTACAGCAAACACAGATGTTTACACAACAGTAACTGGTTTGCCAGAATCAACTAGAGACGTAGTAATCCTAGGCTCAGCCTATCGCTTGCTATCATTCCTAGACCCAGCACGTGCAGCACAGGTCAGCCCACAGGCGGATGAGACTGACGCTAAGCGCCCATATGGCGCATCACAGAGTGCGACTAAGCAACTCTATGCTCTCTACACACAACGCCTTAACGAAGAGACTAAGGCACAGCAACAGAACTATCCACCTCGCGTTCACTACTCCCGCCGATAAGGACCAGCAATGACAACTAGAAAATATTCATCTCGCTCACAGCAAACAACGCTGACTGGAGCACTATCCTCTTCTGGTACTTCTGCTACTGTCGTATCAGGTTCAGCCCTGCTTGGTGGTGTTACCATCTCTGCTGGCGAAACCTTCACAGTTGTCATTGACCCAGATACAGCGCTTGAAGAAATTGTAGATGTCACGGCGGTATCTACAAATACTTTAACAATCACACGTGGTGTCGATGGCTCATCAGGTCAGGCTCACTCTGCTGGTGCTGTCGTAAGACATATGGCAAT
>RHAS01000054.1 GCA_010028615.1 Actinomycetota bacterium | reverse complement strand
CATCTTGAAGTGCTTTGGATTCCGTTTGCCGAGTTGCTAACTGCGGTGACTCGTTCCCAGGTAAAATCGCCAACTCTAGTAGTTGCCACCTTAGCTCTGGCTGCGAGGCGAAGTTTAAATGTCTAGGCTCAGCGGTCAGATCGAAGACTACCTAAGGCATTTGACCATTGAACGTGGGATGGCTAAAAATACCTTGCTGGCCTATCGGAGAGATCTAAACATCTATCTTGAATTTCTCGCCAGACAAGAAATCTCTTCAGCTTCCGAGGTTACTGAGGCGAATGTAAAGGAATTTGCCCAGTTTTTAGTTACCGGCAAAGGTCTAGTTGCCACTTCGGTTGCAAGGGTGCTTGCCGCAGTCCGGGGTTTCCATAAATTTCTATTAATGGAAAACCTAGTCCCAGACGACGCTGCTGGAAAAGTTAAGCCACCCAAGCTACCCAAGCGCTTGCCTAAGGCAATATCAATTGCGGAAGTTGAGTTGCTGCTAAAAGCTGCCGGCCCCGATCCCGAAGATGGTGTTGCCACCACCGGAGATCTAATCAGGATTAGAGATAGAGCCATACTTGAGCTTCTTTATGCAACTGGCGCTAGAGTCTCTGAACTGGTAAGTATGGATGTTGATGATTTGGTCGATCCTGAAATCGTGAGGCTTTTTGGTAAAGGCTCGAAAGAGCGTCTAGTCCCGGTAGGGCGATTCGCCCAAGCAGCGTTGGCTAGCTATCAGGTCAGGGTGAGGCCGGATCTGGCGAAGCTCTCTAAAGGAACCCCCGCTTTGTTCCTAAATCAGCGGGGGACCAGACTGTCGCGTCAATCGGTCTGGCAGATAATTTCGGATGCCGCTAAACGCGCCAAGTTAGAAAGGGAAGTGTCGCCGCACACCTTTCGCCATTCATTCGCTACTCACCTATTAGAAGGTGGTGCCGACGTTCGAGTGGTCCAGGAGCTCCTCGGTCACGCCTCGGTGTCAACCACCCAGATTTACACCCTGGTCACCGTTGATGCGCTTAGAGAGATATATGCGACGGCTCACCCACGGGCTCAGCGTTAGACTGGGTCTGAACTAATAGTCTTTCAATTAGCAAAATTATTGTTCTTACTGCTGTGAAGCCAGAGAGGAAACCAGTCATGTCAGGCAAGAATACCGACCGCAGGTTTCCAACTCCAAAGCGCCTTACCAGCCACGGCCCGGCAAGAGTAATCGCGTTATGTAATCAAAAAGGTGGCGTCGGCAAAACCACGACCACCATAAACACCGCTGCCGCATTAGCTGAGTATGGTCGAAAAGTATTACTTGTTGATTTTGACCCGCAGGGTGCACTTACTAGAGGCTTGGGTATTGAACCCACCGACGGCCAAACTATTTACGAATTGATGATCAATCGCAAGCTAAAGACCCAAGATGTCATACTAAAGACGCAAATTGAAGGCTTGGACATCATTCCGGCTAACATTCAGCTTTCGGCTGCTGAGATTCAACTGGTTGCTGAGCCTGGGCGCGAAAAAATTCTTGCCGCTGTGCTTCGTCCAGTTTTAGGTGACTATGACGTGGTGATGATTGATTGTCAGCCATCGCTTGGACTACTTACCGTCAATGCGCTAACTGCAGCGCACGGAGTGATGATTCCAGTCGCCTGTGATTACTTTGCGCTCAAGGGCTTGGAACTGCTTATTCGTAACACAGTTGAGTTAGTAAAGGAGAGACTCAACGAGTCTCTAAAAATAGATGGCATTCTAGCCACGATGTATGATCCAAGAACCTTGCATTCGCGAAACATGCTCAATCAACTCAATGAAGAATATGGCGATACCGTATTTCGTTCAGTAATTAAACTCACAGTTAAGTTCAAAGACTCATCGGAGCGTGGTAAACCGGTGCGTGAAATGGTGGATCGTGGCTGTGCTCCATAATGAAGTAGAAGAACTATCTGGTTCGAAATTCTCGCTAACGGTAGGAAGTTTTGAAGGTCCGTTTGACCTTCTCCTATCTCTGATAGCCAAGCATCAATTGGACATCACTTCGATATCGCTGAGTAAAGTGACCAATGATTTCATTGAGTTTGTCAGAACTCTAGAAGAGGCAGATCAGCTAGATCAGGCCAGCGAATTCCTAGTGGTCGCGGCAACTCTTTTAGATTTAAAAATCGCCGAGCTTTTGCCAAAGGGTGAAGTAGTCGATCCAGAAGATGTTGCTCTACTAGAGGCCAGAGACTTACTATTTGCCAGACTTCTTCAATATCGGGCCTTCAAGGAGATTTCTGCTTGGTTCCAAAACGCAATTAGCTTAGAAGATCGAAGAATTTATCGATCGGTACGTCTAGAAGATAAGTTCCGAGCACAGCAGCCAGAACTAATCTGGAGCCTTAGCGTTGAGGATTTTGCAAGGCTTGCCGAAGAAACTCTCACCCCTCGGGAAATTCCATCGGTGGGTCTAACTCATCTACATGCTCCAAGAATTTCAATCAGAGAGCAAGCGGTCGAAGTGGTTGCTATGTTGCGATCAGCGAAGACACTTACCTTTAGGGAATTAATTTCTTCAGTTAGAGATCGAGCAATTTTGGTGGCAAGATTCCTTTCCATCCTTGAGCTTTACCGACTCGGTGCAGTTGCCTTCGAACAACAACTTGAGCTTTACCGACTCGGTGCAGTGGCCTTCGAGCAGCACGAGTCTCTCGGCCCATTGCAAATTACTTGGCAGGCGGAGAATTTTGACGAAAGTGAACTAGCAACACTAGGAGATGACTATGACTCTTGAGAACCAGACAAGCGCAGAAGAAACTGAATTGGATAACTCCAAACAGGATTCACTTTACGGTGCGGTTGAGGCAATCTTGATGGTTGCCGAGATGCCGCTATCGCTAGTTCACATCGCCGCATCTTTAGATACTCCTGTAGATCAGGTTCGTTCGGTAGTAAATCAGATAAAAGCTGATTTTGATGGGGTCAATGGCAGCCGGGTTCGAGGGTTTGAACTTCGTGAGGTAGGCGGCGGTTGGCGAATCTTTGTGAGAACCGATTTCGAATGGGCAGTGCGCGAATTTATCGCGAATGAGAACCCGACGAAGCTTTCCCAAGCCGCGCTGGAGACCTTAGCAGTTATTGCCTACCGCCAGCCGATAGCTAGAGGCCAGATTGCATCTATCCGTGGCGTGAATGTTGACACTGTAATCAAGACCCTGCTAAGCCGAGGGCTGATTACTGAGTTGTTTACCGATAGTGAGACTGGAGCTATCAATTACGGCACGACGGAAACATTCCTAGAAACACTAGGGATAAACAGTTTGGATGATCTACCGCTAATTAGCCCTTATCTTCCTGGTGTGAATGAGGCGCTTGAACCCGACACTTCAGGCGAAAGATAAGCCAGATGTCAGAAAAAGCTGAAGGTGTTCGCCTTCAAAAAGTTTTAGCTAACGCCGGTGTCGCGTCAAGGCGGGCCAGCGAGGAGCTAATTCTCGCAGGAGCTGTAAAGGTAAATGGTTCTGTCGTTAAGGAGCTTGGCACTCGTATCAATCCGGAGCAGGACAAGGTTTCTGTGCGGGGGACACCAATTCAGCTTGATTCCACCCGGGTATATCTTGCATTGAATAAGCCGGTCGGAGTAATTTCATCAATGGCTGATGAGTTTGGCAGGCCAGATCTAGCTCAGTATGCTCCGCGCGATGATCGTGTTTACAACGTAGGTCGACTTGATGCAGATACCTCTGGGCTAATTATTCTTACCAACGATGGTGATTTAGCAAACATGCTGGCACATCCTAAATATGGTGTCACTAAAACCTACATGGCCAAAGTTGAAGGTCAAGTTTCAGCTCAGGACATTCATAAACTTCTTGAAGGTGTCTCGCTGGAAGATGGCTTGATGAAAGCAGATAAAGCGGTTTTGGTCGATAGTAAATTGACGGAATCGCTGGTTGAGATTGTCATCCATTCGGGTAAGAACCGGGTGGTTAGAAGAATGTTCGATTCAATCGGGCATCCGGTACTTGAACTAGTGCGCAGACAATTTGGGCCGATCCAACTTGGACCACTAAAGCCAGGTCAGACCCGACTGCTTAGCAAAGTAGAAGTTGGTGCATTGCTAAAAGCAGCGCAGAACAGTACAAAACCACGGACCACGGTAGCTAAGCGTGGACCTAAACCGAGAGGTCGTAGGAATTGGTAATTAGAGCAATCCGCGGTGCAATCCAGCTTGATTCTGACGACCGTGAGCACTTACTAAAACTCACTGCTGAGTTATTAGCCAAGATGCTGCACGCCAATAACCTACATACTGATCAGTTGGTATCAATTCTCTTTACTGCTACTCCAGATATAACCAGTGAATTTCCCGCACTAGCCGCCAGAGAATTAGGGCTTGGGGATGTTCCGTTAATGTGTTTTGTTGAGATGAACGTTGTTGGGGCTATGCCTCGAGTTATCCGCGTGATGATTCATGCTGAAATGGATGTTCCCAGGATTGAAGTTCAACACGTTTATCTTCGCGGTGCCAGTGCCTTGAGATTGGACATCGCTCAGTGATTCCTAGGACAAAGGGTCAGGTGCACATTATTGGTTCGGGTTTATTGGGCACCAGTATTGGACTGGCACTTAAAAAACTAGGTGTTGATGTTTCACTCGAAGATTCTTCATCCGCCACAGCAAAGCTAGCTATAGATTTTGGGGCAGGTCGAGCTCTCAATGAGTCCGACTCGGTAGAGGTTGTAGTGGTCTGCGTGCCACCTGATGCTGCTTCAACAAAGGTGATCGAAGCGCTGCAACGCTTTCCACAAGCAGCTATAACGGATGTTGCAAGCGTTAAATCTGGAATCTTGAATGAGGTTCGGCAAAATGCCGAAGAGTCTTTTCGCTATGTTGGTTCACACCCGATGGCCGGACGAGAAAAGGGCGGAGCACTAAATGGCCGACCGGACCTCTTTGTTGGCAGGCCCTGGGTAATTGTTCCTGACGAGGCGTCAGAGACTGAAGTTATTAAACGCATCGAGGCTCTAGTACTTGATCTGGGTGCAACGCCTGTTCAGATGAGCGCAGCGGAGCACGATTCTGCAGTTGCTTTGGTTTCCCACACACCACAGCTTTTAGCCAGCCTTTTGGCAGCAAGGCTAGTTGACGCAAAAGATACCGCACTTGGCTTAGCCGGAGCTGGGCTTCGTGACACTACCAGAATTGCGGCGAGCGATCCGACACTGTGGCTTCAAATAGTTTCTGCAAATTCCGAACAGTTGATTCCAATCCTGAAAGAGTTTGAGCTCGATTTAGAAAAACTGATAGCTGCTTTGAGTACAACTTCATCTGCTGGGTCGCTTTCAGTAATTGCAAGTGCTTTATCCGAAGGAAATAGAGGCGTTTCTCGAATTCCAGGTAAGCACGGTGGAAGTAGCACTGAGTATTCTCGATTAATTGTGATGATTGATGATAAGCCAGGTGAATTGGCAAGACTGCTCACCGACATTGGTGATGCTGGTATCAACCTAGAAGATCTCTCACTAGATCACGCAACCGGCGCGCTCATCGGTTTAGTTGAGCTAGCAGTTTTACCTGATACGCAGTCAAGACTTGTGGAACTGCTTGAAAGTAAGAATTGGAAGTTGGCTGGCTAGATGCATATAGTTGCCGTGGATGGACCTGCCGGGTCTGGAAAATCTAGTGTTAGCCGTGAAGCGGCGCGAAGACTCGGCTTTGGCTACCTTGATACCGGAGCTGCCTATAGAGCCCTTACTTGGGCAACCCTGCAGGGGATGATTTCCATTGCTAATCTCA
>RHAS01000053.1 GCA_010028615.1 Actinomycetota bacterium | reverse complement strand
AGCCATATCCTCCACCTGGTCTAGGGAGATCTTGATACCACCGGAAATAATCACTCGATCAGATCTACCTAAAACGGTAAGTAATCCATCCTTAATCACGCCCAGATCTTGAGTATTTAGAAAGCCAGTTTCATCGGCAACTCCATTTGCCAGCATCGGCCCCGAAATAGCGACCGTCCCATCAGGGTTTATCCGTAAAGCCACCCCAGGTAGGGCTTCGCCATCATAGACACAGCCCCCTGCTGTTTCTGCCATGCCGAAACTGGCAACAACGTTGACACCTTCTGCCTTGAAATAGTCGATCACACCTGGACTTACCGCTTGGCCACCTACCAAGATGGCATCAAATTTTCGTAATTGGTTAAGCAGGAACTTATCTGTCTGGCAAGCATCTTGCAGCCTAAGTAATTGCGTTGGCACCAGCGAGACATAACGATTCTCATCCGTCATCAGAGTTGATGACAGCGCGAAAGCCTGCGGGGTGAAGCTCACTCCCGTATTCATAATTATCGGCCTAGTGCCATTTAGAATCGAGCGAACTAAAACCATGGCACCTGCGATGTAGTTTGCTGGTAATGCTAGTAACCACTGGCCGGAACCAATCACACTACTACTTGCCGCAGCAGCTGCAACAAGCGCTTCTTTGCTCAAATAGATTTTCTTGGGAGTTCCAGTTGAGCCACTGCTTTCGATTATCAATGCAGTGTTTTCAACTACCTCTGGCAGATCAATAACTTCAGCCTTTACTCCGTTGATTTCTCTTCCAGAAATAAAGACGCAGATTTTTCCTTCTAGGGCAAGCTTTAGTTTTTCTTGGAGGGCAACAGTATCGTTAGCCGGAATTACTTCAACCGGAATGCTCATGCTTAGAAATGCCAGGGGAATCTTGACCAGTCGGGGTCACGTTTTTCTAGAAAGCTATCTCTGCCTTCAATAGCTTCATCGGTGCCATAAGCCAAACGTGTTGCCTCTCCAGCGAATAACTGTTGGCCAACTAAACCATCATCAACCATGTTCATTGCATACTTCAAAAGCCTTATAGCTTGCGGAGACTTCTTTAGAATCTCTGTTGCCCAAGCAACACCTTCTTTTTCAAGATCAGCATGATCAACAACTTTATTGACAACACCTATCTCATAGGCACGCTGAGCTGAATACTCTTCACCCAGGAAGAAAATCTCTCTGGCAAATTTCTGACCAACCTGCTTAGCCAAATAAGCGCTACCGTAACCAGCATCAAATGAACCAACGGCAGCATCAGTCTGCTTGAATCTGGCATGCTCTTTAGAAGCAATAGATAAATCTGCAACGACATTCAGTGAATGTCCGCCACCAGCTGCCCAACCGGAAACCAAAGCGATAACTACCTTTGGCATAAACCTAATTAGTCTTTGAACCTCAAGAATGTGAAGTCTTCCGGATTTACCATCTTCACCGTATTCATAGCCATTAGGTCCACGAACTTTCTGATCTCCCCCAGAAGAAAATGCCCAGACCCCATCTTTTTCAGATGGTCCATTACCAGTTAGCAGAACAACACCAACCTTGGTATCAGCTTGAACATCCGAGAGAACCCGAATTAGTTCATCAACGGTTTGAGGTCGAAATGCGTTTCTAACCTCAGGGCGGTTGAAGGCCACTCGAGCGATGCCTAAGCTTTTGTGCTTGTGGTAGGTGACATCGCTGATATCGCTAAAGCTAGGGACTTCAGCCCAAATGGAAGCATCAAAGAGCTCGGAAACGGTTTGTGGCATACTCCTAGACTAACAATGTGGAGATAACCCCCGAAATCAAAGAGCAGATCCTGAGCACTGCTCGGGTGCTGTCTATCCCTATGAGGGTCAAGTTCCGCGGGGTTACCACTAGGGAAGTCGTGCTATTTGAGGGTCCATGCGGCTGGGCTGAATGGTCGCCTTTTCCTGAATACCCGGATGAAGAAGCAGCTATTTGGCTAAAAGCAGCGATTGAGTTTGCTTTCACAGACTTTCAACCAAAGGCTAAAACAGTTAAAGTAAATGCGACTTTGCCTGCTGTAGATAACGTCAGAGAGGTTCTAGAGCCTTTCGGCAAGTTTGAGGTAGTGAAAATCAAGGTAGCTGAAAAAGGTCAGACCCTTGAAGATGACATTAGAAGACTAAACACTGTTTTAGAACTCTACCCAGAAACCAGAATCAGGTTAGACGCTAACGGTGCTTTTGATATTGAAACAGCACTAAAACTCTCTGAATACCTTCTGAAGAACAACATCAACCTGGAATACCTAGAACAACCAGTAAAGACCATAGCTGAGATGGCTGAACTAAAACTAAAGCTAAAACAACTAGGGGATATCAAGATAGCTGCCGATGAATCAGTTAGAAAAGTAAGCGACCCACTAGCTGTTGCTCAAGCAAACGCTGCAGACATACTCGTTCTAAAAGCAGCACCACTAGGTGGCATAACTAACGCGATAGCAATAGCTGAAGAAACAGGTTTACCAGTAGTAGTTTCCAGTGCTCTAGAAACCTCTATAGGACTCTCCATGGGAGCATACCTAGCAGCAGAACTAAACTCACCTTATGCGTCGGGCCTGGGCACCGCTACACTTCTCAAGATGGACATTTCAACAGAGTCTCTGCTTCCTGAAAGTGGCCAAATCGCAGTGACTCGAGTTAGGCCAGAAGATCAGAAACTAGATACGCTGACAGATCGAAAGTCCGATATGGTAAATAGACTGACAAGAATTACATCCAAGAGTCATCAGTTCTAGAGGACCTTAGCTCCCGAATCGATGCTGTCATAGTAATCCAGATTCCAGCAAGCCCAACAATCGCCGCTAACACTAAGAAGAAACCTGATGCAGGATTGGGTTCACTCGTGCAGCCCAGCATCGTGCAACTCTGCTCGTCTGGAAGAAGTGATGAGAGCAGCACCAGACAACCAACAGCTGCACCCCAAAATAAGTTATAAAAGAAAAAAACTGCTAGCGACCTAACTGCAGCAGTTGTTCTATTTTGCGCCTGCACCAAGGCGTTGAAATCTAAACTTCCTGTTGGAACTTGCTGTGTTCTCGACTGTCTTGAGATTCGAGTTTTGTCCTTCTCCGGACTGACTTCAACATCTACTTGAACATCTGTAGCTTCAGCAATGACTTCCGATTTATCAACATATCTGCCCGTGGTCTGGCTCAAGTTATCTGGAACAGCTGTGCCACAGGAATAGCAATTCGTCCAGCGATCGGCTCTGAACTCCTGCCCGCAATTCTCACAGGTATATTTTGTGGTCATGTGAGAATGATATTCCTGGTTTCAGGAAACCTTTCCATTAACCAATAACAATTTAGAGACCTGAATAAACGTGCAATCCCTTGAAGAAGAGGTTCACGATGGTGAAGTTGAAGATCACTGCGCTGAAACCTATCAGGGTTAGCCAAGCTGCTTTCTTGCCTTCCCAACCACGTGTAGTGGTTGCGTGAAGATAAGCAGCATAGATGGTCCAGATAATAAAGGTCCAAACCTCTTTGGTATCCCAGCCCCAGAATCTGTGCCAGGCTTTGTCCGCCCAGATTGCACCAGCAATCAGGGTAAAGGTCCAGAGGATAAAACCAATTACGTTGAATTGATAGGAAAGCTTTTCTAACTTCTCGGTATCTGGGAATACCTTGAGGAAGTTGCTCTTTTTCTTACCGCTCTTAGCTATAAGTAATCCAGCTAGTGCTGCGGCAATAGTGAAGAAGGCTGTTCCTAGGATGGCAACGCTTACGTGAATTACCAACCAGTAGTCCTGAAGAGCTGGCATCAGCGATTCAACCTGAACATAGAACAGTGTGTTAGCAGATCCAATTACTAAAACAACAAAACCGATGACAAAAGTTGCAATAAATCTTATGTCTCTAAAAAAGAGTGCGACTAGATAGATAAAACTCACTACGAATGCACCCGAGATACTGAATTCATACATATTCGCCCAAGGAACCCGGTTAGCGGCAATTCCTCTAGTGAGCACACCAACAGCGTGGATGGCTGTTGCAAAACCAGCCAAAACCAAGCCGATGTTCTCAATACGCAGCGCTGCCTTAGTTTGCTCCTGCTTGGTAGCCTTAGCCCGGTTAGCCAAGCTAACCGCTAGAACTAGAAACGAGACAACATAAACAGTTAGCGCAATAAGCACCAATAATCTCGATGTTGTGGCTAGTTCGGTATTCAGGGCAGCTGGGTTCATTTACTCTTCTTCATGGTTTGAGCTATTTCTTTAACAATTCTCTCAAGAGATTCATCCCGAGATTTAGCTAGGGCACCGATCTCAGCGCCTTCTGCGGTTTTTCTGATCCAGATTCTTCTTCTTGGAATCAATAGCATCAGGATCAAACCAAAGAAGGTAATCACCACGGTAATCAAAACCCAGATATCCAGTGGGTTATAGGTGATATCCAGTGATGCAAAGCGCTTTATAGATTTCAGCTCGATAGTGCCAAGCCCCTGCGGAAGGTCAACTGTTTCACCAGGAACCAGCTTTAGGGCTTTAGTGCCGCTCTTCCCACCGGCAATCTGCTTCAAACTGTGAGTGTCTAGCTCATAGACGTTGCTATTCATACCTTTATCTAGACCAAGATCACCAACATAGACATTGACTGTCATGACAGGGTCAAACGGGTATGGGTGAGTTGAAGTTAGTGCACCGGTGGCGAGTTTTCCAACAGTGGGGTAGAAAAAGGCCATCATGCCAAATTGCTTAGGCGCATCAGGGACCTTGATTACACCAAGTGAAGTCATGTTGCCATCTTGCGGTAAGAACACAACTGGGCCAGAGAAAGTGATGTTGCCCTGAATATCTCTAACTACTATCTCTGGAGCAAAACCATTACCAGTTAGATATACCTTGGCATTTGGTAAACCAATGGGTTCGTTCACTCTAATTAGCTGCTGGCTTTGCTTCCCCTTTACACTTGTGGTCACATTAGCTCTGAAATCTAGTGGTTTTGCGTAGTTAGCTGGATTGATGTAGTCGTAGGTGATGCTGAACTGATCTAGACGCATGCTAAATGGTGCGAGTTCATTTTCAGTAAACAACAGTCCCGGTGTGAATGAGTCATATGCTGCTCGGTTATTGACGAAGGTGTCTCCCTCAACTAAAACACGCTGACCGTTGAAGGATAGTGCGCCGCCTAGAGCAACAGAGATTAGAACACCGACAAGGGAAATGTGAAAGACAAGATTTCCAGTTTCACGAAGATAACCTTTTTCCGCTCTGATTTCTAAAATCTCTTCTGTCTTTGGATCACTTGAAACGACAGTTTTGTATTTATTGCTTTTTAGATATTCAAATGCTGATTGAAGTGAATTTGTCTCTTTATTGACTTTTTTATAAACCGGAAGTCTGGAAAGATTAGTTGGTGGTGCTGGGGGTAATTCTCTTAGTGCTTTGTAGTGAACGGCAATACGTGGGAGCAGACAGCCGATAAGTGAAATAAAGAGCAGTAGATAAATAGCCGAGAACCAGCTCGATGCATACACATCAAATAGTTGTAATGTGTCTAGGAACTTGGCTAGCTCTGGATTGTTCTTGAAATACAGTGCAACACCATTCGGGTCAGCACTTCGCTGCGGATAAATGGAACCTGGAATAGCAGCTGCTGCTAGAAGTAGTAGCAGGAACAAAGCAATTTTCATGCTGGTTAGCTGTTTCCAAATCCAACGAAGCCAAGACTTTACTGTTAGATCGGGAGCTTCAATTGGTTCGTTGTATTCCTTGCGAACCTTGTATTTAGATTGCTGGGATGAAGCCACTGGTCACCCCCAGTAAAAACTCAATTACTATTTGCCAAAGCCC
>RHAS01000052.1 GCA_010028615.1 Actinomycetota bacterium | reverse complement strand
CATGCTCAAGGCTCGGTCGGAGTCTTTGGCGGCCTGCAACTGGGCCGCATTGAGAATGTCTTGCCGGGTTGCCATTTCGACTAGGGCTTCCTGGATGGCCGGCTACCGCTGAAGCCAGTATTGTCGCAAGAGATGTTCTACTAACTGAGCAGACAGGTTCTAAACTTCACGTTTGTCACGTTTCAACTAAAGAAACGGTTGATGTACTCAGATGGGCAAAAGCTAGGGGCATAGCAGTGACAGCAGAGGTGACTCCACACCACCTAATGCTCACTGAAGACTTAGTTTCGGAATACAACACACTTTTCAAGGTAAATCCACCGCTTAGAAATCATGAGGATGTCGCTGCAGTTAGGACAGCACTTGCAGATGGGACTATCGACATCGTGGCAACTGATCACGCGCCGCATCCAGATGAGAGTAAAGCCTGCGAATGGTCGGCTGCCGCCAATGGCATGATCGGCCTAGAAAACGCAGCCAGCGTCGTAATCAAAGCCATGATCGAGACCAAACTCATGAACTGGGGGCGTTTCGAGGAAGTGATGTCGAAAAAGCCCGCCGAGATTGCAGGCATGAAGAACCAAGGCCAAGGTGTAATGGTTGGATCGCCTGCAAATCTAGTCCTGCTAGATCCAGCAAGTACTTATCTTGTTTCACCAGATTCACAGAGCTTGAGTAAAAATAACCCATACGTTGGCTTAGAGTTGCCAGGGCAGATAAGGCACGTCTTCTTCAACGGTGTAGCAACTGTCCGCGATGGCAAGTTAGTGGAGATTAGGTAGAGCGTTGATTAGAGATAAAGATTCAGTACTAGTCCTAGAGGATGGTTACACATTCCCAGGATATTCCTTCGGCATGGGAGGAAGTACTCTTGGTGAGATAGTGTTCGCAACTGGTATGTCTGGGTACCAAGAGACACTCACGGACCCGTCTTATGCTGGGCAGATCGTTGTGCAGACTGCTCCACACATTGGAAACACAGGAATGAATGATCTCGACGAGGAGTCAGATCGCATATGGGTCTCCGGATATGTAGTGAAAGAGATTTCAAGAATTGATTCAAACTTCCGAAGTGAGCGATCATTAGAAGCTGACTTACTCCGTGACCAAGTAGTGGGAATAGCTGGGTTAGACACGAGAGCATTGACCTTACACCTTAGAAATCTTGGTGTCATGCGTGCGGGAATCTTTACCGGGGAAGAGGCTCACAAACCGATTTCAGATCTTGTCGAGATAGTCCGAGCATCCGAACCCATGGCCGGTAGATCGCTTAGCGATGTTGTCTCTACTAAGAAGACTTACAAAGTCTCAGGTCAAGGTGAGATTCAAGGTAAAGTTGCCATCCTTGATTTAGGAATAAAACGATCGACTATTGAAAACATGGCTGCCAGAGGATTAGACGTGATCGTCTATCCAGCGCAAGTCGATGTTGAAACGCTCCTAGAGGAACACCCGGACGCAGTTTTCTTTAGTAATGGTCCAGGAGATCCGAGCACCGCGGATAAGCAAATACTCTTACTCCAAGAAATATTGAGAAGAGGGATTCCCTTCTTTGGGATCTGTTTTGGAAACCAACTTCTAGGAAGAGCACTCGGTTTTGACACATACAAGCTCGCTTTTGGACATCGAGGAATCAACCAACCGGTTATTGATAAGAGAAGCGGAAAAGTAGAGGTAACTGCCCACAACCACGGCTTCGCGGTAAAAATGGATTCACAAGGCGTGATTGAAAGTCCAGCAGGTTTCGGCAAGGTTCAGGTAAGTCACCTCTGCCTCAACGACAATGTTGTCGAAGGCATTGAATGCCTGGATTTGCCAGCCTATTCTGTGCAATACCATCCAGAAGCTGCGGCAGGACCACATGATGCCAATTACCTTTTTGACCGATTAGTGCAGCTGATTGAAGATACCAAGATGGACAAGAGAAAATAATGCCAAAAAGAGAAGACATTAAATCAGTTCTGGTCATCGGCTCTGGGCCAATCGTGATTGGCCAGGCCTGTGAGTTCGACTACTCAGGAACTCAAGCTTGTCGCGTGCTTAGGTCCGAAGGTGTCCGAGTTATCTTGGTCAATAGCAATCCAGCAACAATCATGACGGACCCTGATTTTGCTGACGCAACATACATCGAGCCGATTACACCACAGGTAATTGAAGCGATTATCGCTAAAGAGAGGCCAGATGCTATTCTCCCTACCCTCGGTGGTCAGACGGCCTTAAATGCTGCGATTAGCCTCCACGAGGCGGGAATACTTGAAAAATACAACGTCGAACTAATTGGTGCCAAAGTTGCTGCAATTAAAGCTGGTGAAGATAGGCAGTCGTTCAAAGAGCTCGTTCTTCGCTCAGGTGCTGACGTTGCCAAGTCGCTAATAGCTCACAGCTTGGAAGATGTTCTCGAAGGCGCGAGAGTTCTGGGCTACCCAGTGGTCGTTCGGCCATCGTTCACAATGGGCGGATTAGGTTCTGGAATTGCCTTCAACGAAGAAGACCTGATCAGGATTGCTGGAGCAGGGTTACAAGCTAGTCCAACCACTGAAGTTCTACTCGAAGAGTCTATCCTCGGCTGGAAAGAGTACGAGCTTGAACTTATGCGGGATAAGGCAGATAACACTGTCGTGGTCTGCTCAATTGAAAACGTAGATCCAGTTGGAGTGCACACAGGAGACTCAATTACAGTCGCTCCAGCGCTTACACTTACGGACCGTGAGTATCAGCGCCTTCGTGACATAGGCATCGACATCATTCGAGCTGTTGGAGTAGATACCGGAGGCTGCAACATCCAGTTTGCGGTCGAGCCAAATACCGGAAGAGTAATCGTTATCGAGATGAATCCCCGCGTTAGCAGGTCTTCGGCCTTGGCTTCTAAGGCAACGGGGTTTCCGATTGCCAAGATTGCAGCGAAACTTGCCATCGGCTACACACTTGACGAGATCCCAAATGACATCACTAAGGTGACACCAGCTTCATTTGAGCCGACGCTTGACTATGTCGTTGTTAAAGTACCTAGATTCGCTTTCGAGAAATTCCCTGCAGCAGATAACACGCTTACAACGACCATGAAATCAGTTGGCGAAGCCATGGCAATCGGGAGAACATTTGGCCAGGCTCTGCAAAAAGCGCTGCGATCACTTGAAAGACGTGGTTCATCATTCCATTGGGGTGAGCAACCGTTCAGTAAAGATGAGCTTCTCGAAACATCGAAAAAACCAACAGATGGAAGAATTGTTACTTTGCAGCAGGCGATGCGTATGGGTGCAACCATTGAAGAAGCTTTCGAGGCGACAAAGATTGATCCTTGGTTCCTTGAACAAATTCAATACATCAACATGGCTGCAAATGAGATCGCGAATGCCGACAAACTTGATAGCACCGTGCTGACTTTTGCTAAGGAAAACGGCTTCAGCGATCAGCAGATAGCTCAGCTTCGAGGTGAAACCGAACAAACCATCCGAGACACGCGTCACAAACTAGGCATTAGACCTGTCTTCAAAACTGTTGACACTTGTGCTGGTGAGTTCCCAGCGCTAACCCCATACCACTACAGTTCTTACGAACAGCAAACAGAGGTCAGGCCTTCAACTGATAAAAAAGTGATAATCATCGGTTCCGGACCAAACAGAATTGGCCAAGGCGTCGAATTTGACTACTCATGTGTTCACGCATCGTTTGCGCTAAGTGATGCAGGGTTTGAAACAATCATGATTAACTGCAACCCAGAAACTGTTTCAACTGACTACGACACAAGTGACAGGCTTTATTTCGAACCACTGACTCTTGAAGATGTTCTTGAAGTAATCCACGCGGAGTCACAAAGCGGGGATGTTATCGGGGTAGTTGTTCAACTTGGTGGCCAAACTGCGCTAGGACTAGCTCAGGGATTGGCTACTGCTGGAATTCCAATCCTCGGTACCCTAACCTTGCTGAAGCCAAGCTGGTAGCCGAGCGGATCGGTTTTCCAGTACTGGTCAGACCTAGTTTCGTTCTTGGTGGTCGAGGCATGGAGATTGTCTACGACTCGAATTCACTATCTGGCTATTTCGACAGAATTGCCGACCAAGCAATAGTGGGACCAGATCATCCACTACTTGTCGACCGATTCTTGGATGATGCCATAGAAATAGACATTGATGCGCTATTCGATGGAAAAGACCTATACGTTGGCGGGGTAATGGAACACATCGAAGAGGCAGGCATTCACTCTGGGGATTCATCCTGCACACTTCCTCCGATCACGCTTAGCGAAACCCAAATTGATCGCGTTGTAGATGCAACAAGGAAAATTGCGGAGGGGATTGGGGTCTGTGGCCTGCTGAACGTTCAGTTCGCGCTGGCACAAGATGTGCTCTATGTATTAGAAGCAAACCCTAGAGCCTCAAGAACGGTGCCTTTTGTGTCTAAGGCCCTTGGAATCACTCTTGCGAAAGCTGCGGCTCTGGTGATGGTTGGTAAAAGCATCGAGGAGCTAATCAACCAGGGGCATCTTCCACGCCAGGATGGCACACATATCCCGCAAGGAAGCGCAATATCTGTAAAGGAAGCAGTTCTACCATTCAAGCGGTTTGCCACGAAAGATGGAAGGTTCGTAGATTCGCTGCTTGGCCCAGAGATGCGTTCCACCGGCGAGGTCATGGGAATCGATGTTGATTTCCCAACGGCCTTTGCCAAGAGCCAAGCCGCCGCAGGAAGTGCTCTTCCTACTTCTGGGACAATCTTTGTTTCTGTTGCAGATCGAGACAAACACCAGGTCGTCCTCCCGGTAAGACGCCTCTCACAAATAGGTGTAGTTAGAAAGCATTCAGCTGACGATAACGCCCCAGCGGGTCCAACAATTGTCGAATTAATTACCGCTGGCAAAGTAGATGCCGTTGTGAACACTCCAAGCGGATCTGACGCTCGTAAAGATGGTTATGAGATCAGGGCAGCGACTACGGCTGCAGACGCACCAATCTTCACGACAATTGCACAACTTGCTGCAGCAATTGGATCTTTCGAAATAGTTCAAGCTGGATCGTTCAGTGTCAAATCACTACAAGATCACGCACTTGATAGGAGAGCCGCTCTTGCCTGAGACATTCTCCACAAAGCTTGAAAGAGCCTTTACAACCAAAGGACAGCTTTGTATTGGTATTGATCCACATTCCGCCTTAGTTGATGAAGCCGGTTTTGAAGATGATGCTAGCGGAGTCGAACGCTTCTCGATGACACTGCTTGACCAAGTAACTGATCACGTTGGAATCATTAAGCCTCAGGTGTCTTTCTTTGAAAGATTTGGTTCAAAGGGATTTGCTGTGCTTGAACGACTTCTAAGCGAAGCATCAAATCGCAAACTTTTAGTAATAGCCGATGCAAAACGTGGCGACATTGGATCGACGATGGATGCTTACTCTGCAGCTTGGTTGACTAAGAGTGCACCTTTTATCTGCGATGGACTAACTGTCAGCCCTTACCTTGGTTTCGGAACTCTCAATTCTGCGATTGCAGAGGCGACAGAACGTGGCAAAGGACTTTTTGTACTCTGCGCAACTTCTAATCCAGAAGGCAGAACCGTCCAAGAAGCAATAATTAGTGACAAAACTATTTCGGAGTCTATCGCCCAGCAAGCGATAACAACCAACTCTCTGAGCGCTCAATCTAATTCCAGATTCGGTAACCTTGGGCTTGTTATTGGAGCAACAGTAAATAGACCCGACCTACTTAGTGCCTTAGCTAAACAGACGGACAGACTGCGCGCGCCAATCCTCGCTCCGGGTTTTGGTGCACAAGGAGCAAAGCTAGAAGATCTGAAGAAGATATTCTCTGAACTTGCTCCTGATGTGATCTGCAGTGTCTCTAGAGAAGTTCTAGTAGATGGACTGAGCAATGCGGGTCGGTGGGCGGC
>RHAS01000051.1 GCA_010028615.1 Actinomycetota bacterium | reverse complement strand
GTTCCAGTAGATCCTTTCTACGCGGTTCGAGTATTACTACTTGCTAAGGCATCTGCCGTTGCAGCTGCATTATTTATTGGCTGGCACCTAGGCGTTCTGATTCAACTATTTAGCGCACCAGTTGTCGCAATCGAAGCAATTGGTCCGAATCTGAGCGCTGGTCTGGTCTCTATAGCCTTACTAATCTGCGCCTTTGTGGTCCAGGCTATTTGCCGACTGCCTAATGATGCTGGACCTAAAGACGGTGCGGTGCCAGCGTGAATGAGAATCCGCGGCTTACCTGCTCAGTCATCGGGGCGGGACCAGTCGGACTGACTCTAGCTAAAGCCTTAGCTGATGCAGGACACAAGGTATTGGCGATAGCAACCAGCGATGAGGACCGCAGGGACCGAGTCAATCAACTAATGCCCGGACTTTTTATCGGCGATGCCGCTGCAGTTTCCAGCGGATCTGATCTAGTCATCTTCGCCATTCCTGGTAACCAAATACCTGATTTAGTGCAAGAACTAGTCGAAAGCGAATCGCTGAAAGCAGGCCAGATACTAATCTCAACCTCGCCGGATTATGGTTACGAGGTTTTCGCACCAGCTTATTCTGTCGGCATCATTCCGCTAGCTTTGCACCCAGCAATAAAGTTCACTGGTTTTGGTTCAATCGATCGAGCTAGATTGCAAGAAAGCTATGTCGGTGTCGATGGCCCAGAACAGGTATTACCGATAGCACAAATGCTGGCTATGGAAATAGGTGGCGAGCCAATTCATATTCCAAGTGAAGCTAGAAAAAACTACGCCGAAGCTATTTCTGTAGCGGGAACTTTTACCAACCTGATTGTTGGGCAGTCCATCAAACTACTTGAAGACGCTGGAGTATCTAAGCCGAGAAATCTGCTCAGTGGCATTTTGCGCTCTTCGCTTGAAGAATCGCTGCGTAACTCTGTCACTGAAATAGATCCGGCTGATTTATTAGAAGGCGACATCGATTGAGAGTTATTCAAACAGTTGAACAACTGCAGCTAGCGATAACAAACGATGGCCATAATAAGAAGATAGTTTTTGTGCCAACCATGGGCGCTCTTCATGATGGCCACTTGAGTTTATTGAGCAAAGCTAGAGAAACAGATAATGCTTTTGTCATTCTGAGTATTTTTGTAAACCCAACACAATTTGGTAAGAATGAAGATTTTGATAAATACCCAAGAGTTTTAGAAACTGATTTGGAACTGTTAGAGAGTCAAACAGACAAACCAGATCTCGTTTTTGCACCAGGTGTTGATCAGGTTTATCCAGAGGGATTACCTGAGCAATTGGTGCCCAGAGCAGGAGCTGTCGGTTCGGTCTTTGAAGGTGTTACTCGACCTGGGCATTTCGATGGAATGCTGCACGTAGTGCATTGGTTTTTTAGTGCAATCAAACCTGACGTGGCAATCTTCGGCGAGAAGGATGCCCAGCAGCTATATCTAATCCGCCGCATGGTAAAAAGAGAGTTTGCCGACCAGATAGAAATCCACGCCGGTCAAACAGTAAGGGATGCTGATGGCTTAGCGTTATCTAGCCGCAACAGCTATTTATCTACCGAGGCTAGAAAAATCGCTCCAGAGATCTATCGAACTCTCATCAAGGTTCAGGCTGAACTACAAGCGGGAGAGAATTTCGAGCAAGTGCTAGATAAGGCCCGCTTAGCCTTATCTTCGCTTCCGCTGGCTAAACTTGATTATCTAGCGTTAGTTGATAAAGCGACTTTTCAACCGATTTCAGCTGGTTTTACTGGGTCCGCCCAGTTGCTAGTTGCCCTGAATCTGGATGGAGTGCGGCTTATCGACAACATAACCTTCAGCATTCAGGAGCTGGCATGACCGAGGAAAGCTATCTTCCAAACGAGGAAGAACAAGATCTGCCCGAGCAGATAGCAATCCGCTTGGCTAAGCGCGAGCGGCTATTAGCCGCAGGCAGCGAGGCATACCCAGTGTCCTTACCAATCACACACACCATTGATCAGGTTAGACAGAGCTATCCAGATCTGGATGTGGATGTTGCAACCGGAGATAAGGTTTCTTTGGCTGGCCGAGTGATGTTCCAGCGCAATACCGGAAAGCTCTGCTTTGCCACACTGCAGGCAGGTTCTGGATCAAGAATTCAGGTGATGCTCTCGCAGGACAAGGTTGGTGAATCCAACCTAGAGCACTATAAAGATTTAGTTGATCTAGGCGATCACCTATTTGTCTCAGGAGAAGTGATTACCTCTAAGCGCGGTGAGCTTTCGGTGCTGGTCGACAGCTGGCAAATAGCAGCCAAGACAATCAGGCCACTACCAAATCTGCACAATGAATTAGGCGAAGAGTATCGGGTTAGACACAGGTATATCGATCTGATTGTTCGTGATCGCGCTCGCGAGGTTGTGAAGATTCGCAGTCAAGTAATGCAGTCAATGCGTAAGACATTTACCGATAGAACCTTTATCGAAGTTGAAACTCCAATGCTGCAAACCATTCACGGTGGCGCATCAGCGAGACCTTTCAAGACGCACTCTAATGCTTTTGATACAGAGCTATTCCTGCGCATTGCACCGGAGCTATTTCTAAAGCGAGCAGTGGTCGGTGGTATTGACCGAGTTTATGAAATTAACCGAAACTTCAGAAACGAAGGCGCTGACCGCACTCACTCACCAGAGTTTGCGATGTTGGAAGCCTATGAAGCCTACGGTGATTACAACACCATGGCAGAACTTACTCAGAGTTTGATTCAGAATGCCGCGCTTGATGTTTTTGGAACTCTTCAGGTAACCCTAGAAGATGGTGAAGTAAACAATTTATCGGGACACTGGGATCGCATTTCAATGTTTGAATCTCTTTCTAAAGCAAGCGGTGTTGAAATCACACCGGATACGGATATTTCCGTCTTGAAAAAACTTGCCGATAAAGAAGGTCTAGAAATAGATCACCCATTGCACGGTAAGTATGTCGAAGAGCTTTGGGAGCACTTCGTGAAGACTTCACTGACTAGACCAACCTTCGTAATGGATTTCCCAGTCGATACTTCACCTTTGGTTCGTAATCACAGATCTAAGCCGGGAGTTGTTGAGAAGTGGGATCTCTATATCCGCGGCTATGAGCAAGCCACCGGTTACTCAGAGCTAGTTGACCCGGTAATCCAGCGTGAAAGATTTGTTGAGCAGGCAAGACTTGCTGCAGCTGGAGACCCAGAGGCGATGAAGCTAGACGAAGAGTTTTTGAAAGCACTTGAATTCGGTATGCCACCATCGGGTGGAATGGGCATGGGTATCGACCGCCTGCTGATGACCCTTACCGGTCTTGGCATTCGCGAGACCATCATGTTCCCATTGGTCAAGTAATGAACTGGGACATCTTGGGACCAGCGCTTTTGGCGCTACTACCGCCAATAGGCATGGGTTTTATCGTCTATTTCCTGTTCAAGTCGATCATCGGGGCTGATGCCAAAGAGCGTAAAGCTAGGGCCCAGGTCGAGGCCGAAGAGCGTGCCAAGGCGGCTAAACGTCGTTCCCCCAATGGCGAACAGCCAGAATAAATAGGACATTTCAGGGTTATCTTCTTTGTAAGCACTTTAAAAGTGCCAAAGGAGTAAAAATGTTTGAGAAGTTCACCGACAAGGCCCGCAGGGTAGTCGTCTTGGCGCAAGAAGAAGCCAAGTCACTAAATCACAACTACATAGGTACCGAGCACATTCTGCTTGGACTTATCCACGAGGGTGAGGGCGTAGCCGCCAAGGCGCTTGAAGCGCTCGGCATTTCTCAAGAGGCAGTTACTCCTAGAGCTAAGAAAGTGCTAGAGCTATCCCTTCGTGAAGCGCTACAACTTGGTCACTCATACATCGGTACCGAGCACCTACTGCTTGGACTAATCAAAGAAGGCGAAGGCGTTGCCGCCCAAGTGCTAACCAAACTAGGTGCAGACAGCAATAAGGTCCGTGCTCAGGTGCAGCAGATGCTGCAGGGCTTTGACAACAAAGAAACCGCTACCGTCGGTGGTGAGCAGATTCCACAAAAAGGTTCTCAAGTATTAGATCAGTACGGTAAGAACCTAACCGCTTCTGCTGCCGAAGGAAAACTTGATCCAGTTATTGGTCGTGAGCGTGAAATCGAAAGAGTCATGCAGATTCTCTCGCGCCGCACGAAGAACAACCCAATTCTGATTGGTGAGCCGGGTGTTGGTAAGACCGCAGTTGTTGAAGGTTTAGCGCAAGCTATCGTTTCCGGCAACGTTCCAGAAACACTAAAGGGCAAACAGCTATACACCCTAGACCTTGGTTCGCTAATTGCTGGTTCTCGTTACCGCGGTGATTTTGAAGAGCGACTAAAGAAAGTCATCAAAGAGATCAAAGGTCGGGGAGATATCATCACCTTCATCGACGAGATTCACACTCTAGTCGGGGCCGGTGCTGCCGAAGGTGCTGTTGACGCTGCATCTATCCTCAAGCCAATGCTTGCCCGTGGTGAACTACAAACCATCGGTGCTACCACCTTGGATGAATTTAGAAAATACTTTGAAAAAGATGCTGCGCTGGAAAGAAGATTCCAACCTATCCAGGTAAACGAACCTACCGTTCCGCACACCATCAACATTTTGAAAGGTCTTCGCGATCGCTACGAAGCCCACCACAAGGTGTCAATCACCGATGGCGCAATCGTGGCTGCGGCAAAACTGGCAGACAGATATGTTCAGGATCGTTACCTGCCGGACAAAGCGATTGACCTAATCGATGAGGCCGGAGCTAGATTGCGTCTATCGATTCTTTCTTCTCCACCTGAGCTTCGTGAGCTTGAAGAGAAAATCGCGGCTGTTCGCGTTGACAAGGAAAAGGCCATCGAATCACAAGATTTCGAAGGTGCTGCTAAGTTGCGCGATTCAGAGAAGAAGCTGATCTCCGAAAGAAGCAAACTAACCAAGCAATTCCGCTCGGGTAATGTTGCTGCCCACGGTGTAGTTGACGAGGGTCTGATTGCTGAGGTTTTGGCAGCTGCCACTGAATTCCTCTTCGATGATGAAGGCGCACTGATCTCGTTAGACATGAGCGAATATGCCGAGAAGCACACTGTTTCTAGACTATTTGGTGCCCCTCCGGGCTATGTTGGCTTTGACGAAGGCGGTCAATTGACCGAGCGTGTTCGTCGCAAGCCATTTAGCGTGGTCCTCTTTGATGAGATCGAGAAGGCTCACCCAGATATCTTCAACTCACTGTTGCAGATCCTGGAAGAGGGACGCCTAACCGACGGTCAAGGTCGAGTAGTTGACTTCAAGAACACCATCATCATCATGACCACAAACTTGGGTACCAAGGACATCGCTCGTGGTGCGTTGGGCTTCAACCTCGAAGGTAACCAGCAAAACGACTTTGAGAGAATGGCTTCTAAGGTCAAGGACGAGTTGAAGAAGAACTTCAAGCCAGAATTCCTCAACCGTGTCGATGATGTCATCGTCTTCCCACAGCTATCCAAGGAAGAGTTGATGCAGATTGTTGACCTGTTCGTCAGAAAGCTGAACAACCGTTTGGAAGAGCGCGACATCACGCTAACTCTTACCGATGCGGCTAAGTCTCGTCTGATTGAACTTGGTTACGATCCAGCTCTTGGTGCGAGACCACTTCGTCGAGCAGTGCAGCGTGAAATCGAGGATAAGATCTCCGAGAGCATTCTGCAGGGAGTCATCAAGAATGCCAGCGATGTAATTGCTGATGTCGTTGCTGGTGAGTTTATATTCACCGCTAACGAGCGTCAAGTTGCTAGCATTTAGTTCGTGCCCCATAACTTTCACATAAGACCGGCAAGAACCGCAGACATCCCCGCCATCCAGGCGATGCGTGCGCCGCTGGTTGACAGCAACATCCTGCTAAAGCATCAGCTTGTCTCGCTGTATGAGCGAGTGCAGGAGTTTGTGGTCGCGGTGGCCTCCGATGGACGAATCATTGCAGCTGGAGCACTTCATGTGATGTGGGGGGATTTAGCTGAAGTTAGATCGCTAGTTGTGGATCAATCGGCCAGGGG